>NZ_JAJSRC010000016.1:0-135470 GCF_021283245.1 Pseudomonas sp. NMI760_13
GATGTAGGAGCGGCCTTGTGCCGCGATGCGCCGCGCGGGCGGCGCTCGATCTCATAGGCGCCAGAGAATCTTCGGCGGACACCTCTGAAACACAACACAACCCCAAGGCAGGCACCTCCCAGCCCTCACACCACCCACCAACCCTATCCCAACCTTGCCAACCCACCCTCCCGTTGCGCACTATATTGCGCACCCTAGCGCGCACAATAATCGGAAACCCCCATGAACACCCCAAACCGCAGCCTGACCGCCACGCTGTTCCCCATCGGTCTGCTGCTGATCGCCATGGCCTCCATCCAGTCCGGGGCATCACTGGCCAAGAGCATGTTCCCCATCGTCGGCGCCCAGGGCACCACTGCCCTGCGCCTTATCTTCGCCAGCGTCATCATGCTTCTGCTACTACGCCCCTGGCGCGCACGCCTGGACGCCAGCACCCTGCGCAGTGTGATCATCTACGGCATGGCCCTGGGCGGCATGAACTTCCTCTTCTATATGTCTTTGCGCAGTGTGCCACTGGGTATCGCCGTCGCCCTCGAGTTCACTGGCCCACTGGCCGTGGCGCTATGGGCCTCGCGACGGGCGCTGGACTTCCTGTGGATCGCCCTGGCGGTCGCCGGCCTGCTGCTGCTGATTCCTGTCGGCCAGACCGGTGGCGGGCTGGACCCGGTCGGTGCCGCCTATGCCCTGGGGGCAGGCGTGTGCTGGGCGCTGTACATCCTCTATGGACAGAAAGCCGGTGCCGAGAACGGCATCCAGACCGCAGCCCTGGGCGTTGTGATCGCCGCGCTGTTCGTCGCCCCCATCGGTATCGTCCACGCCGGCAGTGCCCTGCTGACACCCGCGCTCCTGCCAGTGGCCCTGGGCGTGGCCATTCTGTCGACAGCCCTCCCCTACAGCCTGGAAATGGTCGCCCTGACCCGCATGCCCGCCCGTACCTTCGGCACGCTGATGAGCATCGAACCGGCCTTTGGCGCGTTGTCCGGCCTACTCTTCCTGGGTGAGAAACTCACCCTTTGGCAATGGCTGGCGATTCTTGCCATCATCACCGCGTCGGTGGGGGCGACACTTTCCATGAAACGGGACACAGCACCGCCCGTTGCCGCCGACTGATTTGAGAAATATTTGCATTTAGCTGACCTGCAACCTTGTACCACCCGGCCTGGCTGATTAAGCTGTCACCCAATCATCATCTTGACGCTATCTACTGGGCGGCACATGGACGCCGGGGATCATCAGGGAAGAGGCAAAGCGCAAACGACAGGTCCGTTAAAGCAGTCGGGCCGATAAGGACAGGAATGAAACGTATTTTGCTCATTCTGGGCATCCTGGCCATCGCGGGATGCGCCGCGACAGCCAACACCGAGGTGAAACGGGGGAAGAAGGGCCTGCACATCAACTGCTCGGGGCTCTCCTCGTCGTGGGACAAGTGTTATAGCAAAGCCGCCAGCGCCTGCAGCAGCAAGGGCTACAAGGTCATCGCCCGCTCCGGCGACACCGACGAAGAGCCTGGCGACTATGTATTCGGTATCAACCCCGCCGGTTACACCAGCCGCAGCATGATCGTGATCTGCAAATAACGAAAAGGGCAGCCAAGGGCTGCCCTTTCGCTTTCAGGCCCGCCTGTTTCAGATCGGCGCAGTACGCTGCTCCAACCATGCCAACGCGTCCCCAGCCAGCAACGGGGCCAGCCGTTCGCGCACCGTCTGGTGATAGCGATTCAACCAGGCAATGTCCTCGCTACCGAGCTTCTCGACGAGCAGGCAGCGCGTATCGATCGGGCACAGGGTCAGCGTTTCGAACTCAAGGAACTCACCGAACTCGCTGCTACCCGCCTGGCGGTTGACCACCAGGTTCTCGATGCGCACGCCCCATTCGCCCGACCGGTAGGTCCCCGGCTCGATCGAACTGATCATGCCCGGCTGCATCGCTGTCTGCGGCGCCGGCGCAGCTTGGTAGGCAATCACTTGCGGGCCTTCGTGCACATTCATGAAGTAGCCGACACCATGACCGGTGCCATGACCGTAATCGACCTGATCCGCCCAGATCGGCGCTCGCGCGATGGCATCCAGCAACGGCGAAAGAATGCCTCGCGGGAATCGCGCGCGCGACAACGCGATCATGCCCTTGAGCACCCGCGAGCAGTCGGCCTTCTGTGCCTGGCTAGGCTCACCGATCGGCACCATACGGGTAATGTCCGTAGTGCCCCCCAGGTACTGTCCCCCGGAGTCGATCAACAATAGGCCATTACCCTCGATCACGGCATGGGACTCGTCCGTAGCTCGGTAATGTGGCATCGCGCCATTAGCGTTGTACGCGGCAATGGTCGAAAAGCTCAACGACACATAACCAGGACGACGGGCCCGGGCCGCGCTCAGTTGCTCGTCGATGGTCAGCTCGGTGATCCGCTCCTGCCCCTGGTTCGCCTCGAACCAGGCGAAGAACTCGCACAGCGCCGCGCCATCCTGCTCCATGGCCTGGCGAATATGGACGAGGTCCCCCTCCCCCTTGCGCGACTTGCTCAGGGTAGTCGGGTTGATGCTCTCGACCAGCCGCACCTGCTCGTGCAGGTTGTCCAGCAGGCCACGGGTGACCCGCGCCGGATCTACCAGCAGACTCGCCGCAGCCGGAATCGCGGCCAGCGCGTCATTGACCCCAACGTAGTCGCGAACCTCGATACCATCGGCCGCCAGTACCTGGCGCAGGTGGCTATCGACCTTGTCACGCCCGACAAACAGGAACGCCTTGTCCTGGCTGACCAGGGCGAAGGAAACGAACACGGGGTTGTAGGAGACATCGCTACCCCGCAGGTTGAACAGCCAGGCGATGTCGTCGAGGGTGGCGATGAAATGCCAGTCGGCGCCCTTCTCCCGCAGTGTGCTGCGCAACTCGGCGAGCTTTTGCGCACGGTTGACCGTGGCATGGGGTGGCAGGTGCTGGTACACCGGATTGCCCGGCAGCGAGGGGCGTCCCCCCCACACCTGGTCCAGCAAGTCGAGATCCGTGCGCAATGTCGCGCCACGCGCCTGCAGACGCTCGCCCAGTTGCCGCGCCGAGGCCAGGGCCATGACCGCGCCGTCCACCGCGACGGTGCCGGACACTTGCGCACCCAGCCACTCCAGCGCCCCGGGCTCCCCGGGGCGCAGTTTCATCAACTCGATGCCGCTGCCGGCCAGTTCCTTGTCCGCCTGTTCCCAGTAACGACTGTCAGCCCACAGCCCGGCAAAGTCCGCCGTCACCACCAGCGTCCCCACCGAACCAAGGAACCCGGACAGCCACTGCCGACCTTGCCAATAGCCCGGCAGGTACTCGGACAGGTGCGGGTCGGCCGAAGGCACCAGCAGGGCATCCACGCCCTCCCGGGTCATGACCTCGCGCACGCGGGCAAGACGCGCCGGGACGGATTCGTGAAGGGGGGACTGACTGTTCATGCGCACTCCTGCGGATAGGTGTCGACGGGTCCAGGGCGTTGATAATGGAACAGCCGGCTGGCGCCCGCAATCTCCACGACCGTAACAAGGCATGCATTGCCCCAACTGCCCTGACGACCGTCGATCCATCCTCCTGAACTAAACCGGCTGCGGGCCTTCACAACCCTTACATACCGTGCGTACGCGAGGCCGAGCATGCCCCACTCACGCGAACCGAAAAGCGCCGTCGTGCTGCTCGACACCCGCGAGCACACACCCGAGCATGAACGCGCAGTCCACCTGAAGATCGCCGATCACCTGGCGCGTCTGCTGGATGTCGAGCGGGTCGAGCCTTCGCCCACGCAATCCGATGCGACCGGCTACTACTATGTACCGACCCAGACCCTGGTCGATCAGGAGCGTCACGCAGCGCTGGGCATTCACGACGAACAGGATCTGTTCGGTGGCATGGTCAGCCATCCGCACATGGCCACCAAAGCCATCTCCCACCCGCTGCCGGCCGACGCCAGCTTTCCGCCCGGCTGGACCGATGCCTTTGCCCAGCATGCCAGCGACGCCCTGCTGCGCGGCTATACCGTGTTCTCCAGGGCCGACGCCCGCCGCGCCGCCGAACTGCTGCTGCGCGATGGGCCGGTAAGGATCAAGCCGGTACTGGCCTGCGCCGGCCGGGGCCAGGAGGTGATCATCGACAGGCTGGCCCTGGAGCCGCTGCTGGAGGCGATGGATGAACAACAACTGAGCTTGTGGGGATTGGTACTGGAAGAAGACCTCGACGAGGTCGAGACCTTCAGCGTAGGGCAGGTACGCGTGGCCGGGCTAACCTTGAGCTATCACGGCACCCAGCACCTCACCCGCGATCATGCGGGCACCGAGGTGTATGGTGGCTCCGACCTGGTGATCGTGCGCGGCGACTACCAGCAACTGCTGCAACTGCCGCTCGAGGACCACCTGCGCCTGGCCATCAACCAGGCCATGACCTACGAAGAGGCCGCCGAACGCTACTTCCCGGGCTTCATCGCCTCACGTCGCAACTACGACATAGCCCGCGGCCAGGACCATCACGGCCATCTGCGCAGCGGCGTGCTTGAACAGTCCTGGCGCCTGGGCGGTGCCAGCCCCGCCGAGGTCCTTGCGCTGCAGGCCTTCGCCGCCGATCCGGCGCTGCAACGGCTACGCGCCTCGACTCACGAGGTATTCGGCGACACGCAACTGCCCGCCGACGCCACCCTGTTCTATCAGGGCCATGACAGTGAACTTGGACAACTCAGCAAATATGCACGGATACGCGACCATGACAATCGAGAGTGAAACCGTGGAACTGCACGTCGAGGGTGACAGCATCGTCGGCACCCTGGTCAGCCCGGGCAGCCGCATGCCGGGGATCCTCTTCGTCCATGGCTGGGGCGGCAGCCAGCAACGCGACCTGGCCCGTGCCCGGCAGATCACCGGGCTCGGCTGCGTGTGCATGACCTTCGACCTGCGCGGACATGAAAAGACCGAGAGCCAGCGCCTGACCGTCACCCGCGAGCAGAACCTGGCCGACCTGCTGGCCGCCTACGACCGGTTGGCCAGCCACCCGTCGGTCGATCCCGGCGCCATCGCCGTGATCGGCAGCAGCTATGGCGGCTACCTGGCGACCCTGCTCACCCGTCACCGGCCAGTCAAATGGCTGGCGTTGAGGGTACCGGCCCTCTATTGGGACGATGAATGGGAGGCGCCCAAGCAGGCCCTCGACCGCCAGCGGCTCAACGCCTACCGCCTGCGTGACCTCGGGCCGGCCGACAACCGCGCCTTGGCCGCCTGCGCCGAATTCGCCGGCGACGTGCTGCTGGTGGAATCCGAACAGGACGACTATGTGCCGCACAGCACGCTGATGAGCTACCGTTCGGCCTTCGTCGGCGCCCACTCGATGACCCACCGCCTGGTCGACGGCGCCGACCACGCGCTGTCCAGCGAGGAAAGCCAGAAAGCCTACAGCGCCATACTCACGGCGTGGATCAGCGAGATGGTCATCGGCGCGCGCCTGGACCGCTACCCGCACTACGCGCCCTGGTATGCCTGAGTGCTACCCAGCTGACAATGCAGGCCGCCATCGGCGCCACGCACCAGGCTGCGCAGCGTCTGGTACGCGGCGAAGTTCACCCCGCGGGCCTGGTGCTCGCCCAGCAGGTCGAGGAACGGCTCCTCGATGAAGCAGCCGGCGGCGGCGACCCAGGCCTGGCGCGATTGCCAGCGCAGGTGCTGGAGCACCCGACGACCGTCGTCGCTGACCTGGATGCTGACGCTCAGCAGACCATCGCAGCGTTGCGCGAGGTGCTCGCTGCGCACCACCAGGGCCTCGGCCAGGGCGTCCTGGCGCAACGGTGGCACGTCGTACTCGATCATCTGGGTGAACCACAGGGAATGGGTGTTGGCCGCCATGACGCATCTCCTCGTTTCGGGCTCTTGCAGCAGATGGTCGTGGAGGGTAAAACCTCCAGCTAACTCAAGGTCAAGGATTTTATTGCCGATGAAGCCCCCTTCCGCCCAGGAGCGCCTGCTCAGCGTCGGCCAGCTGGCCGCGCGCAGCGGCGTGGCCGTGACCGCCCTGCACTTCTACGAGACCAAGGGACTGATCCACAGCACTCGCAACGCCGGCAACCAGCGCCGCTATCCACGGGCCATGCTGCGCCGGGTGGCGGTGATCAAGATGGCCCAGCGCCTGGGCATCGCCCTGGCCGACATCGCCAGCGCCCTGGAGGCCCTGCCCTGCGATCACACCCCTACCGCCGACGACTGGCAGCGCCTCTCGGCGCGCTGGCGCGACGACCTGAGCCGGCGCATCGACGAGCTGGTGATGCTGCGCGATCAGCTCGACGGCTGCATCGGCTGTGGCTGCATGTCGTTGAAGGAATGCCCGCTGCGCAACCATCACGACCGCCTCGCCGATGAAGGCCCGGGGCCGCACCCAACCACCAGCGAAACTCAGCCGCTGATGACCGCGAAACGCCGACGGTAATCGCTGGGGGTCATCCCGGTCAGGCGCTGGAACACCTTGCGAAAGGCGCTGGGGTCCTGATAGCCGACGCCCCAGGCGATCTGGTCGACGCTGCGCCGGGTGAACTCCAGCAAGCGGCAGGCCCGGCCGACCCGCACCTGCTGCGCGTATTCGGTGGGGCGCAGGCCGGTGGCGGCGCGAAAGCGACGCAGGAAGGTGCGCGGCTCGAGGCCCGCGCAACCGGCCATGTCGGCCAGGCTGGCATCCCGGGCCTCCTCTGCCTGCAACCAGTGCTGCACCTTCAGCACCGCCTCGTCACCATGGTCCAGGCGCGGCTGGAACAGGGCGCCGGGCAACGGCGCCGGCGAGGGCTCGACCGCAAGATAGCGGGCCGTCTCGCGGGCCAGGGTGTGGCCGAGGAAGCGCTCGATCAGGTGCAGGCCGAGGTCGGTCCAGGCCATCAGCCCGGCGGAGGTGACGATGTCGCCGTCGTCGAGCAGCGGCTGGCTGCCCTGTACCCGCACCCTGGGAAAGCGTTCGGTAAGGGCCTGGGCATAGTTCCAGTGGGTGCAGGCCGCCCGACCATCCAGCAGGCCGCTGCCGGCCATCAGGAACACACCGATGCACACCGAGGCCAGCACGGTGCCCTGGCCGTGCACCTGGCAGAGCGCGGCGCGATGGGCCTGCAACACCTCGGCCGAAGGGGTCGCCGCCAGGCTCGGCGGAATCATCAGCGCCCGCAGCGCATGGCCGTTCGCCGGCAGGCTGTCATGCACCACCTGCAACTGACCCGCTCCATCGAGCTGCCAATGGGTCACTCGCAGTACTGGCAGATCATGGGCGCCCAGCTGCGCGGCGACCCGGTTGGCCACCGCGAACAGGTCGGTCAAGCCGTGCACCGCCGCGCTCTGCGCGCCGGGATAGATCAGCACGCCGATTTCCAGGCTGTCAGTTTTTGCCGTCATTGTGTCGCTCGCGCCTATCCTCGATCGGGTCGCCCAAGCCTATAACTATCGGCAGTTCATCACTACTGCCGCAGGAGGCACCATGAGCAAGCGCGCCCTGATCATCATCGATATCCAGAACGACTACTTCCCCGGTGGCAAATGGACCCTGGACGGCGCCGAGGCGGCGGCCGACAACGCCGCCCGGTTGCTGGCCGCAGCCCGCGAGCGGGGCGACCTGGTGGTGCATGTGCGCCATGAGTTCGAAAGTGCCGACGCGCCCTTCTTCGTGCCAGGGTCGGTCGGCGCGCAGATCCATCCCAAGGTCGCGCCGGCGGCCGGCGAGACGGTGGTGCTCAAGCACAAGGTCAACAGCTTCCGCGACACCCAGCTGAAGGCGCTGCTCGACCAGCACGACATCAAGGCACTGACTATCGCCGGCAGCATGAGCCACATGTGCATCGATGCCGCGACCCGCGCCGCCGCCGACTTCGGCTATGAAGTCAGCGTGGCCCACGATGCCTGCGCAACATTGGCGTTGGAGTTCGACGGCAAGCGGGTGGCGGCGGCCGATGTGCACGCCTCAGCAATGGCCGCGCTGGCGTTCGCCTATGCCAGGGTCGCCAGTACCGACGAGCTGCTGGCCGGTTGAGGGCTCAGATCACCACGTTGCGCACGAAACGCACCGGCTCCTGGCCATCGTTGCGGTAGGCGTAGCGACAGTTGCTGGGGAAGACGAAGAACTCGCCCTTGCCCAGTTGCCGCTCTCCTTCTTCTATGATCAGGGTCAGGCGGCCGTCGGTCACATAGATCTGCTCGCTCCAGCCGGCGGCGTCGGCTTCACTGGCATAGCACTCGCCGGGGGCCAGGGTCCACTCCCACAACTCGACCTCGCGGCGCGCCGGGCTGCTACCGAGCAGCACGGCGCGGCTGGCAGGGTGCACACCGGCCCAGGCCAGTTCTTCGATGCGGCTGGGATCGCGCCGGTCCGGCGCCTGGATCAGGGTGCTGAACGCCACCCCCAGCGCTTCGGCGATCAGGTCCAGGGTGGTGAGGCTGACATTCTTCTCACCGGCCTCGATGGCCACCAGCATCCGCCGACTGACCCCGGAACGCTCGGCCAGGACGGCCTGGCTCAGGCCGGCGTCGCCACGCAGGCGACGAACGTTCTGGCTGACATGCTGCAGCACCGATGCGCGGTGCTCGGAATCTTTGTGCACTATATTGCTCACTGGTAGGGGATGCGCAGTATACTGCCCACTTTGCGGCGAATTGTGCGCCGCCCCTTCCGAGTGCGCAAGACCATGAGCCAGGCCCCCACCCGCAAACCCACCGTCAGCTTGCGCCTGAGCAAGGCCGAACTGGTGCTGGTGTTCATCACCATGCTCTGGGGCGGCACCTTCCTGATCGTGCACAACGTCATGACCGTCAGCGGGCCGATGTTCTTCGTCGGACTGCGCTTTGCCGCCGCCGCGCTGTTCGTCGGCCTGGTGTCGGCCCGTTCGCTGTCGGGGCTGACCTTCACCGAGCTCAAGGCCGGCGTGCTCATCGGCGTGTCGATCATGCTTGGCTACGGCTTGCAGACCATGGGCCTGCAGACCATCAGCAGCAGCCAGTCGGCGTTCATCACCGCGCTCTACGTGCCCTTCGTGCCGCTGCTGCAATGGCTGGTGCTGGGCCGCCGCCCGGGCCTGATGCCGAGCCTGGGCATCGGCCTGGCCTTCGTCGGCCTGATGCTGCTGGCCGGTCCCGAGGGCGGCGCGCTGCACTTCAGCGAAGGTGAACTGGTGACCCTGGTCAGCGCCGTGGCGATCGCCGGCGAAATCATCCTGATCAGCCGCTACGCCGGCAAGGTCGATGTGCGCCGGGTCACCGTGGTGCAACTGGCCACCGCCTCGGCGCTGTCGTTCCTGATGATCGTGCCGACCCAGGAGCAGCTGCCCGGTTTTTCCTGGCTGCTGCTGGCAAGCGCGGTAGGCCTGGGGGCCATGAGCGCGGTGATCCAGGTGGCGATGAACTGGGCGCAGCAGTCGGTTTCGCCGACCCGCGCCACCCTGATCTACGCTGGCGAGCCGGTGTGGGCCGGCATCGTCGGGCGCATCGCCGGCGAGCGCCTGCCGGGCGTGGCGCTGATCGGCGGGCTGCTGATCGTGCTGGCAGTGGTGGTGAGCGAGCTGAAGATCCGTCGCCAGGATGAGGCCAGCGCCTTGCAGGATGATGAGGCGCGCGAGCGCGAGGCGGGGTTGTAGGCAAGGCAACCACCCTGTGTAGGAGCGGCCTTGCGCCGCAAAAAGGGCTGCAAAGCAGCCCCGGCGATTGAACACTGAATCCCCGGGGCCGCCATGCGGCCCTTTCGCGGCACAAGGCCGCTCCTACACAGGGAACGCACAACCCCACGGGCACACGATCAGCCGCTATGCTCTGAAAGAAACTGTTATAAAAAAACAGCTTGTCACAGCACATTTGTAGGATCCTGCAAACCCTTGCGTGTTGGTGATCAACCGTCCGGCACGTATGATCCTTGGCAAACTTCTCAGAACAGAACGCTATGTCATTGATTGTGCTATTGCTTCTGCCCTTCCTGGGCAGTTGCCTGGCGGCTGTACTGCCGCACAACGCACGCAACGCCGAGTCCATTCTTGCCGGGCTCGTGGCCCTGGTCGGCACCGTCCAGGTGGCGTTGCTGTACCCCCAGATTGCCGATGGCGGGGTGATCCGCGAAGAGTTCCTCTGGTTACCGAGCCTGGGCCTGAACCTGGTCCTGCGCATGGACGGCTTCGCCTGGCTGTTCAGCCTGCTGGTGCTGGGCATCGGTACCCTGGTGTCGCTGTACGCCCGCTACTACATGTCGCCCCAGGACCCGGTGCCGCGCTTCTTCGCCTTCTTCCTGGCGTTCATGGGTGCCATGCTCGGCCTGGTGATCTCCGGCAACCTGATCCAGCTGGTGTTCTTCTGGGAGCTGACCAGCCTGTTCTCCTTCCTGCTGATCGGCTACTGGCACCACCGCGCCGACGCCCGCCGCGGCGCCTACATGGCGTTGATGGTCACGGGGGCCGGCGGCTTGTGCCTGCTGGTCGGGGCCCTGCTGCTCGGCCATGTGGTCGGCAGCTATGACCTGGACAAGGTCCTGGCTGCCGGCGACACCATCCGCCAGCATGCGCTGTACCCGGTGCTGCTGCCCCTTATCCTGATCGGCGCCCTGAGCAAGAGCGCGCAATTCCCCTTCCAGTTCTGGCTGCCCCATGCCATGGCGGCCCCAACCCCCGTCTCGGCTTACCTGCACTCGGCGACCATGGTCAAGGCCGGGGTGTTCCTGCTGGCCCGCCTGTGGCCGGCGCTGTCGGGCAGCGAGGAATGGTTCTGGATCGTCGGCGGCGCCGGCGCCGCCACCCTGCTGCTCGGCGCCTTCGCCGCGATGTTCCAGAACGACCTCAAGGGCCTGCTGGCCTATTCGACCATCAGCCACCTGGGCCTGATCACCCTGCTGCTGGGCCTGAACAGCCCGCTGGCGGCGGTCGCCGCGGTGTTCCACATCCTCAACCACGCCACCTTCAAGGCCTCGCTGTTCATGGCGGCGGGGATCATCGACCACGAGAGCGGCACCCGTGACATCCGCCGCCTGAGCGGCCTGTTCCGCCTGGTGCCGTTCACCGCGACCCTGGCGATGGTCGCCAGCGCCTCGATGGCCGGCGTGCCGTTGATGAACGGTTTCCTGTCCAAGGAGATGTTCTTCGCCGAGACCGTATTCATCACCTCCACGGCCTGGGTCGAAGCGGCCCTGCCGGTGATCGCCACCCTCGCCGGGACCTTCAGCGTGGCCTACGCGCTGCGCTTCACCGTCGACGTGTTCTTCGGCCCACCGGCCCAGGACCTGCCGCACACGCCCCACGAGCCGCCGCGCTGGATGCGCGCGCCGGTCGAGCTGCTGGTGCTCACCTGCCTGGTGGTGGGCATCTTCCCGGCGCAATCGGTCGGTCCGCTGCTGGCCGCTGCCGCCACACCGGTGGTGGGCGGCGTCCTGCCGGAATACAGCCTGGCCATCTGGCACGGCTGGAACGCGCCACTGATGATGAGCCTGATCGCCATGACCGGCGGCATTGTCCTCTACCTGCTATTGCGCAAGCAGCTGCAGCGCGGCCGTTTCCCCTACCCGCCGCTAATCGAGCGCTTCAACGGCAAGCGCCTGTTCGAGCACGGCCTGGTGCGCCTGATGCTGCTGGCCCGGCATGCCGAGCGCCTGCTGACCACCAAGCGCCTGCAGACGCAACTGTTCATGCTGGTGCTGGCGGCCTTCGTCGCCGGCCTGGTGCCGCTGCTGTACAGCGGCCTGAGCTGGGGCGACCGGCCGAAGATCCCGGGCTCCGGGGTGTTCGTCGCCCTCTGGCTGATCGCCATCGCCTGCGCCATCGGCGCCGCCTACCAGGCCAAGTACCATCGACTGGCGGCCTTGATCATGGTCGGTGTCTGCGGCCTGATGACCTGCATCACCTTCGTCTGGTTCTCCGCGCCGGACCTGGCGCTGACCCAGCTGGCGGTCGAGGTGGTCACCACCGTGCTGATCCTGCTCGGCCTGCGCTGGCTGCCACGGCGTATCGAAGGCGTGTCGCCGCTGCCCGGCAGCCAGGACCGCGCACGCCTGCGACGCCTGCGCGACCTGGTGCTGGCGGTGCTGGTCGGCGGCGGCATGGCGCTGCTGTCCTACGCCATGCTGACCCGCCCGACACCCAACGACATCTCGTCGTTCTACCTCAGCCGCGCCCTGCCCCAGGGCGGCGGCAGCAATGTGGTCAACGTGATGCTGGTGGACTTCCGCGGCTTCGACACCCTCGGCGAGGTCACCGTGCTGGTGGCCGTGGCGCTGACCGTGTTCGCCCTGCTGCGCCGCTTCCGCCCGCCGAAGGAGAGCATGCAGTTGCCGGCCCAGCAGCGTCAGCTGGCGCCGGACGTGGTCACCGACCTGGTCAACCCGCGCCAGGCCACCGACACCGCGCTCGGCTTCATGATGGTGCCGGCCGCCCTGGTGCGCCTGCTGCTGCCAATCGCCCTGCTGGTGTCGATGTACCTGTTCATGCGCGGCCACAACCAGCCGGGCGGCGGTTTCGTCGCCGGCCTGGTGATGTCGGTGGCGTTCATCCTGCAGTACATGGTCGCCGGCACCCAGTGGGTGGAGGCGCAGATGAGCCTGCGTCCGCTGCGCTGGATGGGCACCGGCCTGCTCTGCGCCACCCTCACCGGTGCCGGGGCGATGCTGCTGGGCTACCCGTTCCTGACCACTCACACCGCCCACCTGCACCTGCCACTGCTGGGTGACGTGCACGTGGCCAGCGCGCTGTTCTTCGACATCGGCGTGTACACCGTGGTGGTCGGCTCGACCCTGCTGATCCTCACCGCCCTGGCCCACCAGTCGGTGCGTGCCTACCGCCCCGCCAAGTCCAGCCAAGCAGGAGCCGCCTGATGGAAGAAGTCATTGCAGTCGCCATCGGTGTCCTGGCCGCCTCCGGGGTCTGGCTGGTCCTGCGCCCGCGGACCTACCAGGTGATCATGGGCCTGTGCCTGCTGTCCTACGGGGTCAACCTGTTCATCTTCAGCATGGGCAGCCTGTTCATCGGCAAGGAGCCGATCATCAAGGACGGCGTGCCCCACGACCTGCTGCACTACACCGACCCGCTGCCCCAGGCGCTGGTGCTCACCGCGATCGTCATCAGCTTCGCCATGACCGCGCTGTTCCTGGTGGTGCTGCTGGCCTCCCGCGGCCTGACCGGGACCGACCACGTCGATGGCCGGGAGCGTGAGGAATGAGCGGGATGAACCAACTGATCATCGCGCCGATCCTGCTGCCGTTGATTACCGCATCGTTGATGCTGTTGATCGGCGAGAAGCACCGCTGGCTGAAGGCGCGCCTGAACCTGCTGTCCACCGCCCTCGGCCTGGGCATCGCCGTCACCTTGCTGATGTGGGTGCGCACCCAGGGCCAGGCCGAGTCCATCGGCGTCTACCTGCCGGGCAACTGGCCGGCGCCGTTTGGTATCGCTCTGGTGGTCGATCACCTGTCGGCGCTGCTGCTGACCCTGACCGGCATCGTCGGCCTGAGCGCCCTGCTGTTCGCCCGGGCACGCTGGGACGGCGCCGGGGCCAGCTTCCACGCACTGTTCCAGATCCAGCTGATGGGCTTGTACGGCGCCTTCCTCACCGCCGACCTGTTCAACCTGTTCGTGTTCTTCGAGGTGCTGCTGGCGGCCTCCTACGGCCTGCTGCTGCATGGCTCGGGGCGGGCGCGGGTCAAGGCCGGGCTGCACTACATCGCCATCAACCTGTTCGCTTCGTCGCTGTTCCTGGTTGGTGCGGCCATGCTCTATGGCGTGACCGGCACCCTGAACATGGCCGACCTGGCGCTGAAGGTGGCGCTGGTGCCGGAAGCCGACCGCGGCCTGCTGCATGCCGGCGCGGCGATCCTGGCCATCGCCTTCCTGGCCAAGGCCGGGATGTGGCCGTTGAACTTCTGGCTGGTGCCGGCCTATTCATCGGCCAGCGCGCCGGTGGCCGCGCTGTTCGCAATCATGACCAAGGTCGGGCTGTACGCCATCCTGCGCATGTGGACGCTGCTGTTCTCCGGCCAGGCCGGCGCCTCAGCGTTCTTCGGCGGCGACTGGCTGGTGTACGGCGGCCTGGCGACCCTGGCCGTGGCGGCCATGTCGATCCTCGCCGCCCAGCGCCTGGAGCGCCTGGCGGCCCTGAGCATCCTGATGTCCGCCGGTACACTGCTGGCCGCCGTCGGCTTCGGCCAGTCGATCCTGACCGGCGCCGCGCTGTTCTACCTGGCAAGCTCCACGCTGGCCCTGTGCGCGCTGTTCCTGCTGGCCGAGTTGGTGGAGCGTTCGCGCTCGGCCAACGAGGCGCCACTGGACGAGGAAGAGGATGCGATGCCTTCGCCGCTGGAGTCGCTGCATCCGCCCAAGGGCATCAACCTGGACGACGAGCAGCAGGTGGTGATCGGCCAGATCATTCCCTGGACCATGGCCTTCCTGGGCCTGAGCTTCATCGCCTGCGCCCTGCTGATCATCGGCATGCCGCCGCTGTCGGGCTTCATCGGCAAGCTCAACCTGATCAGTGCGCTGTTCAACCCGCAGGGGCTGGGGGTTGCCCCGGAGCAACCGCTGGGCGCCGCTGGCTGGACCTTGGTCACCCTGCTGGTGCTGTCCGGCATGGCCTCGCTGATCGCCTTCGGCCGTGTCGGCATCCAGCGCTTCTGGAAGCCCGAGGAGCGCCCCTCCCCGGTGTTGCGTCGCTATGAATGCGTGCCCATCGTCATCCTCCTGGGCCTGTGCATCTTCCTCAGCCTCAAGGCCGAGCCGCTGCTGCGCTACACCCAGGACACCGCCGCCAGCCTGCGCACGCCGGAAGCCTACATCAATGCCGTGATGTCGACGCGGCCAGTACCTGGCCCGACCACCGCCGGCCTGGAGGTGCAGCCATGAACCGACTGTTCCCCGCGCCATTGCTGTCCGTTGCGCTGTTCGTGCTGTGGCTGCTGCTCAATCTGTCGGTCAGCCCCGGCAACCTGCTGCTGGGCGCCCTGCTGGGTATCCTCGCGCCGATCCTGATGGCGCCGCTGCGCCCGCAGCATGCCCACGTGCGCCGGCCCTGGGTGATCGCCAAGCTGATTGGCCGGGTCGGCCTCGACGTGATCCATTCCAACCTGCAGGTCGCCCGTGGTGTCCTGCGCGCCGGCAGCACGCCACCGCGCTCGGCGTTCGTGCATATCCCGCTGGACCTGCGCGACGCCCACGGCCTGGCGGCCCTGTCGATGATCACCACCGTGGTGCCGGGCACCATCTGGTCGGAGCTGGCCCTGGACCGCAGCGTACTGCTGCTGCACGTGTTCGACCTGGACGACGAACCAGCATTCATCGAGCACTTCAAACACACCTATGAACGCCCGCTGATGGAGATCTTCGAATGAGCGGCCTGCTTGCCAATGCCGTCCTCGCCAGCCTGTTCATCTTCGCCCTGGCCATGGGCCTGACGCTGATCCGCCTGTTCCGCGGCCCGTCCGCCCAGGACCGGGTACTGGCCCTGGACTACCTGTACATCCTCGGCATGCTGATGATGCTGGTGCTGGGCATCCGCTACGCCAGCGATACCTACTTCGAAGGCGCCCTGCTGATCGCCCTGTTCGGCTTCGTCGGCTCTTTCGCCCTGGCCAAGTTCCTCCTGCGTGGCGAGGTGATCGAATGAACGAATCCGTGGTATTGCCGTTCTGGCTTGAGCTGATCACGGCAGCCCTGCTGCTCATCGGCAGCCTGTTCGCGCTGATCGGCGCCATCGGCCTGGTGCGCCTGAAGGAGTACTTCCAGCGCATGCACCCGCCCGCGCTGGCCTCGACCATCGGCGCCTGGTGCGTGGCGCTGGCCTCGATCCTGTACTTCTCGGTGCTCAAGCAAAGCCCGGTGCTGCACGCCTGGCTGATCCCGATCCTGCTGTCGATCACCGTGCCGGTGACCACCCTGCTGCTGGCCAGGGCCGCGCTGTTTCGCAAGCGCACCTCGGGCGAGGACGTACCGGAGGAAGTCAGCAGCGGGCGTGATCGCGGGAACTGAAGTGGCCTCAAGCCACGCACGCCCGTTGTAGGAGCGGCCTTGCGCCGCGAATGGGCCGGAAAGCGGCCCCAGGGTTTCAGCGTTGACGCATAAATTGCCGGGGCTGCTTTGCAGCCCTTTCGCGGCGCAAGGCCGCTCCTACAGGGGAATGCGCAACCCCAACCGTCAGGCCTGGCTCAAGCGCTGCAGCTCGCGTCGCACCATGGCGACGAAGGGCGGTGGGCTCATCTGGTAGAGCTCGCCGGCCACCCAGCCCAGCCACGCCCCCTGCAGTTCATCCCGGCGCGCCAGCAGGCGCTCGGCCTGCTCGAGGGCCCGGGCCTGATGCTCACGGTGGAAGTCGGCCCGCGAGGCGGGTGTGTCCTCGTCGCTCACTCGCTGGCCTTGAAGGTGGTCAGCTCGCCCTTGCGCCACTTGGCGACCTTGCCGGTCACCGCCTTGAGCAGCTTGCCCAGGCCTTCCTGGACCTGCTGCTGGGCCGCGAACACCAGCATCACGCCCTGCCCTTCACGGAACACGATGGCCTCGCCTTCCGGCACCGAAACGAAGGCGTAGTCGCCCTGCCCGTACACATTGAACTTGATCTCGCGAAAACGCAGTTCGAGCTTGCCGCCTTCGCGGCTGGGCAGCACCGCGGCGCGGAAGTGGTCACCCACTTTCAGCTCAAGGCGCTGTTTGTCATCGACCACCATGGCGTCATCGGTATCGATCTCGGCCATGTACAGGCCGTCGGGGTTCTGCTCGGTGACATACACGAAGCGCCCCTGGAACAACTTGACCAGCTTGGCGCGCAAATCGCCCAGGGCAAACAACGCATGGGTATCCAGAGTACTGACTGCCAATGAAAAGCTCCTCACATCAATTACAGCAAGCCGCACCGCACACGCCGCTGGGCGTTGGGGTGGCAGCCACACAAAGTCGAAGTCCAAAGGACCATGGATTCAATAAGCGAAGATCCACGCACACGAACGATACGCCAAGCAGGGAACACTTCCCCGCTGGAACATCCGGCGTGCTTCGGCAAACTATCCGCAAATAGGAAACGTATAACCTGACGGCAAAGGGGTCAGGAAGATGCGACTACTGAGGGCGACACTTCAGCATGAGTGTGCCCCAACCCTTCGTCGCGCATTACAGGTACAGGAATATGCACGAAAACACCGAATTCCGTCGAGAGGCAAGTAACATTTCTTGGCGTACGGCTATGCCAGGCACATCCCGATACAGCGTTGTGGCCGCCGGTATCGGCTTCTTTCACATCACTGAAATCACCTCTGGCAAGGTCCGCGGATTCCGCCAGCGCTACCAGGACGCCTGGGAGCTTGCACGCTACCTGGAGCGCTGAAGCTTCACGCCGCCTGGCTCCTGCCCAGTTGCTGTTGCCATGCAGCCTGGCACTCCAGGGCCTCATCACGGCTGGCGAAGGCCGTGCCACGACGTTCGCCGTCAACCAGTACCACCCAGCACGCCCTTTTGCCCAGGGCCTGCAAGGACCGTGGCACACCACTGCCGATCATCACGGCCACATCGACTCGGCTAGTCATCATCCCCTCCGGAATTTAATTAGCAACCTAACGATGTGCGCATGATACGACCTGGGTACCCCACGAATAAAGCGCAAGGCGGTACAGCAGTGTTGCACTCCAGGCAACAAATCGCCTCAATCGAGCCCGGGTTCAGGCCGGTACCCCAGGCGCAGGCCACCCCAGTGTCGTCCCGCGACGAAGATCGGCACCGACAGGTCGTGCATCAGCTCACCGGTGTCTCGCGTGTAGGTTTGCAGCAGCACCCGCTGCTGGTGACTGCCGCAGCGAGCGCCGGTACGATCATCGAACATGCGCTTGCTGCGGTTGTGCGCCGTGTCATGGGCGGCATCGCCGGTCAGCGGCTGGTTGAACGCATTATTGTGGGTCGGCACGTAGCCCTGCTGGGTACAGGCAATGGCGTAGACCATACCGTCGTGCTGCAGCAACGGTTCCTGGAGCTGCGGCAACACCGTGTCGGTGTAGTGGTCGAAGCGCGTACTGAAACGTGGTGGCTGCATGCCGGCAATCGGCCGGTACTGGCGATCGAACAGATCGTCCAGGCCGATGCGCCCCTGTTCGATATCCGTCTCGAAACATTCGCCGATCTGCCGCGCGCCCGCCTGCGCCAGTTCGAATACCCGCTGGTGGTAGGCGTCCAGGCCGACCTCGGCCAGCCGTTCGCTCAGGCTTTCCACCTGGCCCTCCATCTGCACCGCCGCCTTGGCCAGGCGCCGGGTCTGCTGGTCGCTGACCTCCAGGTCGCCGCGCACCTGGGCCACGGCCTGGAACAGGGTGTCGAGCTGGGCCTGGTTGACCTGCGTGCCCCCGGCGATCTCGCTCACCTGCCCCTCGACACTGGCCGCCAGGCTGGCAATCTGCGCCAGTTGCCCGCCAGCCTGCTCGACCTGGCCGACCCCCTTGCCCAGGTCCTCGGCCAGCGTGCGGATCTGCGCCACCACCTGGGCGGTGCGCGCCTGGATGTCCGCAACCATCTGGCCGACCTCCTCGGTGGCACTGGCGGTACGCCCGGCAAGGCCGCGCACCTCGTCGGCCACCACCGCGAAGCCACGGCCATGCTCGCCGGCCCGCGCCGCCTCGATGGCGGCGTTGAGCGCCAGCAGGTTGGTCTGGCTGGCAATGCCCTGGATCACCAGGGTGACCCGGGCGATATCCTCGCTGCGCTGATGCAGGGCCTCGATCAGCTCGCGACTGGCCGAAGCGCGCACACTGAGCTCGCGCATGCACTGGATGGACTCGGCCAGCACCTCGCTGCCGACCACGCTGCTGCCGTGGGCGGAACGAGCGGCTTGCAGCGCCTGCTGGCTGAGCTGGGCAGTCTGCTCCTCGGTGGTGATCATGATCTCGGCACTGCCGACGATCTCCTGGGCAGCCCCCAGTTGCGACTGCACCCGGGCCGCCAGTTGCTGCACCGAATGCGCCACTGCGGCGGCCGACAAAGCATTGTGGCTGGTGCCGCGGGCCAGTTCCTGGAGCAGCGTGCCGTCCTGGGCCGGCGTCGATACCGGCTGCACGGCGGCCACCTTGCGCCCACGCGGCAGCCACAGCACCGCCAGCGCCATCGGCAAGGCCAGGTACAAGGGCAGCCCGGTGAACGCCATGGCCGCCAACACCGCGCACAGCGCGACGCCCTGCAACAGGGCGACGGCGGCCCCCGCACGGGTCGGGGTGGCCTGCGGCGCTGCGCCGGCCGGCAGAGATCCTTCTCGCATCATTGTCGTGGTCCATCCGCATGTCGTTATTGTGACGTCATTAAACGCCACTATAACGCCATTATCCACGCTCACTTGGATGCAGCCGGCCACCCGTTGATACAGGGCAAGAAAACACGAAGGCCCCAGGGATCGCTCCGTGGGGCCTTGCGCAAGGCGTTGGATCAGATCTGCCGCTGGTGGCGGTCGAGCTGCTCGTGACGCTCCTGGGCTTCGATGCAGTACTTGGTGGTCGGGCTGATCAGCAGGCGCTTCAGGCCGATCGGCTCACCGCTGTCGTCGCACCAGCCGAAGCTTTCGTCGGCGATGCGGTCCAGGGCCATCTCCAGCTGCGGCAGCAGGCGCTGGTCGCGGTCGATGGCGTTGACCAGCCAGGTGCGTTCTTCCTCGACCGACGCCACGTCAGCCGGATCCGAGGGGCTGTCCAGGCTTTCGATGGAGGTGCGGCTGAGTTCGATGCGCTCGTGCGTTTCGACTTTCATCGCTTGCAGCAGCTTGGTGAAGAACGCGAGCTGTTCGGCGTTCATGTAGTCATCGGCCGACATGGCCAGCAACTGTTCCTTGGTCATCGATTTCTCTATGAAAAAATGTGCATTGGGCGATTCGGGTGCCGCCGACGAAGCTTCGTCGGCCGCGGAATTCTTCAAGCGCCAACCGGCACTCTTTTACAGGGGGCGGCAGTCTAAGGTGCCGCGCCCGAGTGGGCAACAGAAATGACGGCGGATTTGGCCGAAACAGGTTGGGAATCCGCTGACTGGCACCGTGGAATAGTACGGATTGCGCGCCTGCAAGACGCCATTGGGTAATATGCCGAAATAATAATGGTTCTCTCGGGTAGTAGCCAGCTAGCGCACGAAACAGCAGGAAAACGCGCTTGATAGCGGCCCTCACAACGACCCGAAGCCCCATCATGAACGACAACCTGCACCAACGCCTGGCCAGCTTCAGCAACCTGGACTGCAAGGTCGCCAAACGCTTCAACGACCGCCCCACCCTGCTCGACGCCGCCGACGATATCCTGCGTGATCAATGGCGGCAGCGACAACTGGGCAATGCCCATGACCCGCTAGGCCTGTACCTTGTCAGTGCCCGAGCGCAATCCACCACACCCTGGATCCGACCGCTCTCCCAGGTCCTGGTGGAGCGCTACTGCCAGCGCGCCACCCTCAACCTGACCGTCGGCGAGGACTTTCTCAGCACCCGTCAGGACAGCGATCCGGCCTGGCAGGTGGACCTCGACCTGCATGCCGTCGAGTTGCTGATCGACGAAGCAGGCCCGCTGCTCGTGGATGGCTACCGGCAGGCACTGGTGGCTTACTGGGGCCGCCACGACAGCAGCGGACAGACCCCCTGGAGCTGGTATTCCAGCTACCTCAAGGACCAGTTCCTGCAGGCCAGAACCCAGACCCTGCCCGGCTTCGCACAGGCCATCGTGCGCCTGGTGCATGACTATCCGACACCGGCCCAGCGCAGCGACTGGTCCAATACCAAGGGCCTGCAAGTACTCAACCTGGGCGTGGACCTGAGCGCCGACAACAAGCTCGATGCCGACATGTCCAGCGCCGTGCTGATCGAGCATGACGACGGCGATCCACAACGCGCGCTGACCCTGCTCTTTACCCTGACCGGCAAGCTGCTGCGCTTCAACTCCCGCCAGGTCATGCTTGAAGACATCGACCACGCCCTGGCCAAGGTCGTGCGATCCGGTCAACGCCAGATCGAAATAGCGGCCTCCACCGACCCGGTGTTCCAGGTCCAGGCCCTGGGCCTGCTCGAGCAGCAGTTGCGATTGGTGGAACACCTCGCCGGACGCTACCACGGCGAGTTCGATGCCATGGCCATGAACCGTGACCTGGATCGCCTGACCTCGCTGATCGACCTGTGCGACGAGGTCGAGACTGCCCAGCGCAAGACACTCAGTGAACAGCTACCCGACTGGTTGCGCAATGCCGACAGCCGTTCACTGATGCACTACAGCGAACTGCTGATCGATGTCGCCCAGCAATATCGAGACACCCAGGGGCAGTTCTGGCTCGACGGCATCGACGATGCCGAAGCATTCGCCAATCGCCGCCTCGCCGCCCGCATGGCCAGCGATCATCCCGCCGACGCGCCCGCGCCCGAAACCATTCGCCTCACCAACTACCAGACCATCGCCGCCGCCGCTGCGGGCCAGGACATGATCATCACCTCGGGCGAGGTCACGCCGGTGGTGCTGACCCTCGCCCAACTGGCCATCGGCAACCTCGGGCTGCTCAGGCCCGGACGCGTGGTGCTGAGCAGCACGAGCGGGGATGCCCTGCCGCAATGGCTGGACGAACCCTACCTGCGTCGCCTGGTCAGCGAACTGGACATCGCCAGCGCCTACCCGGCCATGCTGCGCGGCAAACTGCTGGATGATCCGCCCCGCCGGCAGCAGCGCCAGCACCTGCTGTACCAGCAACTGCGGGCCCAGCTCCCGGCCCTGGCCATGGAGCTTTACCTGCGCGGCAGCCTGCAGGACCCGACGATTCCAGGACATGTCGCCCAGGTGTTCGCCTCCGGCCCCGATGGGCTGCTACCACGCTGGATCCTGCGGCCATTGGGGTTCATCAAGACACCCGGTTCGGCGCCGGACCATCCCCTCAACACCTGGTTGATCGAGCCTGACGATCCGGGCAGCGCAGGCTGCCTGTTGTACCGCCCGCTGCATCAGGAGCCACTGGTGCACTTCGCCGATCGCATGGCGCTGTTCGTCGCGATCAGCGCAACGGGGCCGCTGCAGGACGACCTGCTGCAACGCCTGCCGGCCGAGGACCGTCGCTTCTATGCCCACGGCGGCTTCCTCGAACCGCATCTGTTCGTGCCGCTGGACGACACCAGCGCCGTGCCATTCAGCACGCCTGCGCCTGTCAGCCTGTCCATCGAGGATGCTGTCGCCCATGTCGACCAGGCCCTGTACGACGGCTGTGTGACCGAGTCGATCCAGCGCTTCGAGGCCCAGGCCAGCACCAGCGCGCAGACCCGCTGGAACAGCTGGAAAGAACTGGGCTGGCTGCTGTTCAACACCTTGCTGCCGCTGGCCGGCGGCACCCTGGGCAAAGTAGCCTGGCTGGTCCAGATGGAAGTGGCCCTGGCCGAGTTCGTCGAATCCGATGCCGAACGCAACCCCACCGGGCACGAACTGGCCCTGGTCAACCTGTTGCTGAACATCGCCCTGCTGCTGTTCTCCCACTCGCTCATACGGCTGCAACTGGAGCAGGGCATGACACCTCGGTCGCCCGTCGGGCTGACACCACCCCACGCCTCCGAAACCGGCCCCCTTCTGCCTGTCGCGGCAGCAGTGCCCTTCACCCAGCTGGATTTCACCTGGGCCCGCCCTGATCGGCGACTCAACGACACCCAACGCGACGCGCTCGAGGCGTTGCAGGCAACGGTCAAGGCCAGCGCGCTGGGAGCGCCGATACCCAACGGCAGGCTGCGTGGGCTCTATCTGCAGGACACCCGCTTCTTCACCCTGCAGGACGGCAATGTCTACGAGGTGGAACTGGTGGTGCCGCAGCGGCTGCGCATCATCGGCCCGGACCTCACCCAGGGCCCATGGCTGCACCGCGACGAGATCGGCCGCTGGCAACTGGACCTGCGCCTGGGGCTCAAGGGCGGCATGCCGTTGTCCGAGCAGATCCGCCGGATGCGCCTGGACAAGGAGACGGCCATGCAGGCGGCCAATGAGGCGATCATGGCGGACAAGGCACTGATGACGGACAGGATCCGGGAGTTGAGCACCATCGACAAGCTGGCCGCCACTGCCCTCGATGATGCGACCCTGGAGCGTTGCCAGGGCAAGGTGCAGGCCTTGTCGGCATTCTGGACCACCCATATAGAACACCTCAGGACCCGCAACGCCATGCAACCGGTGAAAGACTTTCGCAAGGTACATGCATTCGCGCTGTACCAGGACTGCTCCTGCCAGCAGCTCCTGCGTACCCTGCTGCAAAAACGCTACCAGCCCATCCGCGAGCAACTGGCGCAGATCGCCCGGCAACAGGACCAGGACGGCGAGGAGCTCAGCCGCGCCGACATCCGCATCGCGACCCAGCGCCTGGACACCATGCAACCGCTGCTCGAGCAGATGATCCACAACAACACCCTGCTACGCCAACGCCAGGAAGAACTGACCCGGCTGGCCGGCCAGCGACACCCCGATATCGTCCACTGGCGCGATCTGATGGCCGTCCCCTCCGCCACCGCGAACAAGGACCTGTTCCTGCGCTTCCTGCACCTCGAAAGCCTGCTCAACCGCCTGACCCTGGTCCATGGTCTGAGCAACGATACCGCCTACTGGCGCGACCGCTTCTGGCGCAGCTTCCAGCTCGGCATCATCCAGCGCAGCGAACTGTACAAGCTGGCCGATGCCGATCAGGAAGTGTCGGTGCGCTTGCTGCGCAGCATCCAGGGGCATTTCCAGGCCGCCGCGCGCCAGTTGGGCAACCTCGCGGAGCGCGTGCCCGGCGAGGCCGCGCAACAGACCCTGCAACGCCTGCGCGACGAGCTGGAGCACATCCAGGGCCTGATTGCCCAGGACCTGGGCAATTTGCCCGACTACCCACCGGTCAGCTCCCTCAAGCAGTTGCGCAGCAAGGTTCCCGGCCTGATCGAAACCACCGAACATGGCCTGCTGCTGGCCGAGCCCCGCACGAACGACGCCAGCACCGTGGACATTCCGGGCCCCGACAGCAAGACCCCGGGCCAGACCTACCATCTCAAGCACGGTGAATGGGTCGAGGTCGCACCGGCGATTGTGGTCAACCGTGCGTCAGGCCTGAGCCTCAAGCGCCTGCTCAAGGGCAGCGACGGGCTTATCGCCGAAACCGCGCAGGAAGTGGCCCGCCTGCAACGGGCCTCGGACAGCTACCTGCCAGTGGAGATCGAGGAGTCCGTGCTGCACCAGCGTGACCGCCTGCTGGAACGGGTCGAGGACATCGAGGCGCGTCTGACAGCGGACAATGAAACCGACGAGGCGAGCCAGGGCAAGGATGCCGAAAGGGTGGCCAGGCACCTGCGCGATCTGGCCGCAGAGATGGCTCGCCAGGCGACCCGGATGCGTATGGACGCCGCCGTGGCGCGTCAACCGAGGATGGGCGAGGTGCAGTTCCTGTTGGAGCAAGGCGAAGTGCGGATCGCCCTGGTCGGTGGCCGCACCCGCCTGGCCAAGGTCAAGGGCCGCCCCGTCGACTACCTGGACGAATACAGCATCAGCCGGGGTGGCCAGGCGCTGTGGTACGCCCACTTCCACTACCCGGCAGCGGACACGGCCAAGGCCGACTTCACCGCCGGCCACCTGAAGACTGCTGCCCAGCGCCATGCCGCCGGCGGGCGCCATACCGACGCCAGCGGCAAGGAGGTTGAGGTCTACCGGGCACCCATCACCAGCGCCGCAGCCGAGCGCTACTTCTTCAACCTGTAGTGACATGGGGCGCCGTACAAACGGCGCCCGCGTGACATCAACGGTCCTTGAACTGCGCCTCGCGCTTGGCGATGAACGCGGCCATGCCTTCCTTCTGGTCTTCGGTAGCGAATGCAGCGTGGAATACCCGGCGCTCGAAGCGCACGCCCTCGCTCAGGGTGACTTCGAAGGCGCGGTTGACGCTTTCCTTGACCATCATGCTCACCGGGATCGACTTGCTGGCGATGGTCGCGGCCACTTTAAGCGCCTCTTCCACCAGCTCCGCCTGCGGCACGATACGCGCCACCAGGCCGGCGCGCTCGGCTTCCTCGGCGCCCATCAGGCGGCCGGTCAGGCACAGTTCCATGGCCTTGGCCTTGCCCACGGCGCGGGTCAGGCGCTGGGTGCCACCCATGCCCGGCAGCACGCCGAGATTGATTTCCGGCTGGCCGAACTTGGCGTTGTCGGCGGCCAGGATGAAATCGCACATCATCGCCAGCTCGCAGCCACCGCCCAGGGCGAAGCCCGACACCGCGGCGATGATCGGTTTGCGCCGGTTGGCGATGCGATCGGAATCGCTGAACAGGTCCTCGACGTAGATCTGCGGGTATTGCAGCTCGGCCATTTCCTTGATGTCGGCGCCGGCGGCAAAGGCCTTGGCGGAACCAGTCAGTACCACGCAGCCGATGTTCGGGTCACGCTCCAGCTGGTCCAGGGCCTGGTTGATCTCGCCGACGATCTGCGCGTTCAGCGCGTTGAGCGCCTGCGGGCGGTTGAGGGTGATCAGGCCGACCTTGCCGTGGATGTCCAACAGGATGGTTTCGAATGCCATGCAGTCTGCTCCTTCAAAGATTGCGCGCAATGACCATGCGCTGAATGTCGCTGGTGCCTTCGTAGATCTGGCAGACCCGCACGTCGCGGTAGATCCGCTCCAGCGGGAAGTCGCTCAGATAGCCATAACCGCCGAGGGTCTGCAAGGCGTCCGAACAGACCTTTTCGGCCATTTCCGAGGCGAAAAGCTTGGCCATCGACGCTTCCACCAGTGCCGGACGCCCGGCATCGCGCAGGGCGGCGGCGTGCAGCACCATCTGCCGGGCCACGGCAATCTTCGTTGCCATGTCGGCCAGGCGGAAGGCCACGGCCTGGTGCTCGATCAGTGGCTTGCCGAAGGTCTGCCGCTCGTTGGCGTAGTCGCGTGCTGCCTCAAAGGCGGCGCGGGCCATGCCCACCGACTGCGAGGCGATGCCGATGCGGCCGCCTTCAAGGTTGGCCAAGGCGATCTTGTAGCCCTGCCCTTCCTCACCCAGGCGATTGGCTACCGGCACCCGCACATTGTCGAAGACGATCTGGCAGGTGTCGGAGGCGTGCTGACCGAGCTTGTCCTCGACCCGTGCCACCTGGTAACCCGGTGAGTCGGTGGGCACGATGAAGGCGGTGATGCCGCGCTTGCCGGCGTCCGGGTCGGTCACGGCGAAGACAATCACCACCCCGGCGTTCTGCCCGGAGGTGATGAACTGCTTGCTGCCGTTGAGCACGTAGTGGTCGCCGTCCAGGCGGGCGCGGGTCTTCAGGCTGCTGGCGTCGGAGCCGGCCTGGGGCTCGGTCAGGGCGAAGGCGCCGAGCATCGAGCCGCTGGCCAATGGCGCGAGGAACTGCTGTTTCTGCGCCTCGCTGCCGAACTTGAGGATCGGCACGCAGCCCACCGAATTGTGCACGCTCATGATGGTCGAGCAGGCGCCGTCACCGGCGGCGATCTCTTCCAGGGCCATGGCATAGGCCACGTAGCCAGTGTCGCTGCCGCCGTATTGCTCCGGTACCAGCATGCCGAACAGGCCCAGGCCGGCCATCTCCTCGATGGCCTCCCTGGGGAAACGGTGTTCCTTGTCCCATTGCTCGGCAAACGGCTTCAGGCGCTCCTGGGCGAAGTCGCGCACGGCGTCGGCGATCTGTTGTTGCTCTTCAGTTACCAGCATGATTCACCTCAGTACAGGCACTCGACCGCCATGGCCGTCGCTTCGCCACCGCCGATGCAGATGGCCGCCACGCCACGGCGCAGGTTGTTCTGGCGCAGGGCCGACAGCAGGGTCACCAGAATGCGCGCGCCCGAGGCGCCGATCGGGTGGCCCAGGGCGCAGGCGCCGCCGTGGATATTGACTTTGTCGTGGGGCAGGTCGAGGTGTTTCATGGCCGCCAGGGTGACCACGGCGAAGGCCTCGTTGATCTCGAACAGGTCCACCTCGGCCAGGTTCCAGCCGGTACGCTTGAGCAGCTTGTCGATGGCACCGATGGGCGCGGTGGGGAACAGTGCCGGGGTGTCGGCGAAGGCCGCGTGGCCATGGATCACCGCCAGCGGCTTGAGGCCGCGTTTCTCGGCCTCGGAGCGACGCATCAGCACCAGCGCGGCGGCGCCGTCGGAAATCGAGCTGGAGTTGGCCGCGGTGACGGTGCCGCCCTCGCGGAAAGCCGGCTTGAGCTGCGGGATCTTGTCCAGACGCGCCTTGGGCGGCTGCTCGTCGTCCTTGATGATGCGCTTTTCCTTGCCCTCGGTGACTTCCACCGGAACGATCTCGGCGGCGAAGCGGCCGCTCTTGATCGCGTCCTGGGCGCGGGTCAGCGAAGCGATGGCAAAGGCGTCCTGGGCCTCGCGGCTGAAGTCGCCCTTCTGCGCGCAGTCCTCGGCGAAGGTGCCCATCAGACGGCCCTTGTCGTAAGCGTCTTCCAGGCCGTCCATGAACATGTGGTCGATGATCTTGCCGTGCCCCATGCGGTAGCCGCCACGGGCCTTGTCCAGCAGGTAGGGGGCGTTGGTCATGCTTTCCATGCCACCGGCGACGATCACGTCGGCGCTGCCGGCCAGGAGCTGGTCATGTGCCATGATGGCGGCCTGCATGCCCGAGCCGCACATCTTGTTCAGGGTGGTACAGGTGGTGTGCTTGTCCAGGCCGGCACCCAGCGCCGCCTGGCGTGCCGGTGCCTGGCCCTGCCCGGCCGGCAGCACGCAACCAAACAGCACCTGCTCGACACTGGCGGCATCGATACCGGCGCGCTCGACGGCGGCACGAATCGCCGCGCTGCCCAGCTGCGCCGCGGTCAGGCTCTTGAGGTCACCCTGCAGGCCGCCCATGGGCGTGCGCACGGCGCTGACGATGACAATCGGATCATTGGCGAGGGTCATGTTCGGTTCTCCTTACTTGGCAGCCATGCGCAGCGCGCCGTCGAGGCGGATCACCTCGCCGTTGAGCATGCTGTTCTCGATGATATGACGGGCCAGTGCTGCGTATTCCTGCGGGCGGCCCAGGCGTGGCGGGAACGGCACGCCGGCGGACAGCGAGGCACGGACTTCGTCGGTCATGCCGGCCATCATCGGGGTTTCGAAAATGCCGGGAGCGATGGTCATCACGCGGATGCCGAAGCGCGCCAGCTCACGGGCCGCCGGCAGGGTGAGGCTGGCGATGGCGCCCTTGGAGGCGGCATAGGCGGCCTGGCCGATCTGGCCGTCATAGGCGGCGATGGAGGCGGTATTGATGATCACGCCCCGCTCGCCACCCTCGTCCGCCGGTCCTTCGGCCATGGCCGCGGCGGCCAGGCGCAACAGGTTGAAACTGCCGATCAGGTTGACGTTGATGACCTTGGCGAAGCTGCCCAGGGCGTGCGGGCCGTTCTTGCCCAGGACCTTCTCGGCACCGACGATGCCGGCGCAGTTGACCAGCCCGTGCAGGCTGCCGAAGGCGCCGACCGCGGCATCGACCGCTGCCTTGGCGGCCTCCTCGTCGCTGATATCGGCCACCGCGAAGCGGGCATTGGCGCCCAGTTCGGCGGCCTTGGCTTCGACTGCCGCGGCGTTCAGATCGACCAGCATGACCTTGGCGCCGGCCTCGATGAGCATTTGCGCGGTGGCGGCGCCCAGGCCCGAGGCCGCGCCGCTGACGATGAAATTCTTTTGAGTGATGTGCATGTCGGTCTTCCTTCAGGCGCCCGCAGCGATCGGCTGCGCGGCTTGTTGTCGGGCGATTTCCTGGTTGCGCAGGATGAAGCGTTGCAGCTTGCCGCTCGGGGTCTTGGGCAGCTCGCCGACGAATTCGATTTCACGCGGGTAGGCGTGGGCGTAGAGGCGCTGGCGTACATGCTGGCGCAGGGTTTCCTCAAGTTCGGCGCTGCCCTGGTAACCCTGGGCCAGCACCACGAAGGCCTTGATCAGTTCGGTGCGTTCCGGGTCGGGCTTGCCGATCACCGCCGCCTCGACCACTGCCGGGTGCTCGATCAGGGCGCTTTCCACATCGAATGGGCCGACCCGGTAGCCGGAGGTGGTGATCACATCGTCGCTGCGACCGACGAAGCTGATGCTGCCATCCTGGTTGAGCTCGACGGTGTCGCCGGACAGGTAGTACTTACCGCAAAAGGCCTTGGTCGGCAGCCCGTGGTAGCCGGCGAACCAGCACAGCGGCGACTGCTCGCGATCCACCGCGAGGATGCCAGGCTGGCCGACAGGCAGTTCGTTGCCCTGCTCGTCCACCACCACGATGCGGTGGCCGGGAATGGCGAAGCCGGCCGAACCCAGGTGCACCGGGTGCGCCAGCGCATGGTGGTTGCACAGCACCATGCCCAGCTCGGTCTGGCCATAGTGGTCGTGGATGGTCACCCCGAGCTCGTCGGCGAACCAGCGGATCACTTCCGGGTTGAGCGGTTCGCCGGCACTGCTGACCACCCGCAGGCGCCCTTTGATCGGCGCCGAGAATGCGCTGCCCGCCGCGATCAGCAACCTGTAGGCCGTGGGCGAGCCTGCCAGGTTGGTGATGCCCAGCTTGTCGATGACCCGCGCGCAGCTTTCAACGCTGAACGGGCCGTCGTAGAAAGTGGTGGCGTGGCCCAGCGACAGCGGTCCGGTAACCGCGTAGTACAAGCCGTAGGCCCAGCCGGGGTCGGCCAGGTTCCAGAAGTTGTCTTCCGGGCGCAGGCCGATGGCGTCACGCATGTAGCCCTGGAACGCGACGATGGCGCGCAGCGGCACTTCCAGCGGCTTGGCCGGGCCGGTGGTGCCCGAGGTGAACATCAACAGGAAAGGATCGTCGCCGGTACGCATCACCGGCGCGCAATCGCCGGCGGCGGCCTCGAGACTGCGATGGAAGTCCAGTTCGCCCTCGACGGCGGCGACCGTGACGATGGTCGGGCAGTCCGCCACCTCATCGAGCTTGGGCCGGTTGTTGCGATCGGTGATCACCACCTTGGCGTGGGACTGCTCGAGGCGGTGCTCGATGGCCTTCGGGCCGAATGCGGTAAACAGGGGTTGGTAGACCGCGCCCAGGCGCCAGGTGGCAAGGATGGTCATCAGCAATTCGGGGGTACGCGGCATGAGCCCGGCGACCCGGTCGCCGGCCTCGACGCCCTGGGCCTTGAGCACGTTGGCAAAGCGCGCGGCCAGGGCCTGCAGTTGATCGAAGGTGTAGCGCCCGCTGTTGCCATCCCGGTCTTCCCAGACCAGGGCGGGTTTGTTGCTGCCGGTGTGGCGGTCGCAGCACTCGACACAGGCGTTGAGGGCCTCGAGGTTGCCATGCAGCGCCGCGGCGGCGGCCCGGGCATGGTCGAACGAACGGGCGGCCTCGGCGTAATCGCGCATCGTCAGACTCCTGGTTTCTTATTGTTGGAGTGCACCATCGGTCTGACGATGTTCGCGCCGAGAGGCGCAGCCGGCAATGGCCAAAGCTGTCAATCCGGCTGAGCGGATTCGCCATCCTCCGGGCCGAGCTTAACGCCCACGGCCTCAAGGTCCAGCACTTCCTGGGTCAGCGTGACCATCATCGCGCGCTCACTGGCCTCGCGCTCCGCCGCCACGGCATTGCAGGCCTTCAGGTACGCATCGCTGCTCAAGGCCTGCTCATCCAACGCGGCAAGCTTTTCAGCGAACTCTTCGTCATGCTGGGCAAAGAGCTCGCCATGCCGCACTTTCAGGTAATCACGCCAGAATTCACGATTGGCCAGGCTCTGCACCAGGTGCCCATCTGTCTCGTCCGCCAGCACCGCATCGACCGCCCGCTCTTTCAACGCAGGAGTGATGTCCGCCAACGCACCATACAGCATCGACCTGGGCTGCCCGATCAGACCCAGCGTATCGGCCAACTCAACCCGCAAGCCAAGCACGACCTCCAGCTCGTCGACCTCCTGCCCCGCTGCCTCCCGCAACATCACCTCCTGCCTGGCGAACTCATCGAGACGGTCCAGGCGAAACAGGGCCCGCCCCAACTTCAACAGTTCGTCACCATTGCTGCCCACCTTGCCCTCCACTTCGGCATGGTGAACCAGTGCCCGCATCCACAACCTGCTGAAGCGTTCCGCGACACTGTCATGGCAGGTGAGCTGGATACCGGCATGGGTGAAGAGGTCGTCGCGCAATACGCTGTCGGAGTCGACATCCTCGATCAACTGCCAGACCTGCTCGCCCAGGTATTCGGGGGCCTGGAGGAAATCCTGGGTCCTGGTGAGGGTGGCCAACAGCAGGAACAATTGTGCGCTGCCTTCGAGTTGTTGCACGCGCTGCCACATGGCACGTCGTTCAGCACGCCCCTGCGGCTCACCCGTCTCGAGCCAGCGTTGCAAGGGGTCGATAACCTCCGGCAACTGCGCGTCGACCGGTTCGTCAGCGTCCCCGGCCATGAATGCGGTCAACGTTGGCAGTGGCACCGGGTTGCCGTCCAGGTTCACGCGACGCCTGAAGGTCCGCGAAGTTGCCATCAGGCCATTGGGAACCGTGGAAATCAGGTTGAAGCGCAGATCGGCCAGGATCAGTTGAGTGCATCGCTCGATACCTGTCGGCACACTTCTCAGGGAGCATCGGTTCGCCCTGAGGAATTGCAGCTCGGTAAGACGGGAGAAGTCCAGCTCCAGCGAACGCAGCGGATTGAAGTCGAGCACCAGGGTCTCCAGGCCTTCAAGGCTGGACAAGGTGGCGACGCCCGAGGCATTCATCTGGATGCGATTCGACCTCATCTCCAGCCGCCTGAGCCTGGGCAACTGGGCAATCTGCTCAGGCACCGTAGTCAGCAGGTTATTGTTCAGGCTCAAGGTTTCCAGGGAATCGAAGCAGCCCAGGAACATCGGCGACATGCTCATCAGGTCCATGCCGGACATGCGCAACTCGTAGATGTGCCCCATGTCGATTTCCGCGGGCAGGTCTGGTAACGAGCCGATGCGCCAGCCCTCGATGCTCAGGATACGCCCGACACGGTCCTGGCTGTAGCTGCGAATGGTTTCACCCTCATGACGCCAGGCGCTGCGCAGGCGATTGGAGAACTGCCGGCGCCGATTGCGCAGTGCACGGCTGCGCGGCTCACGTTCCCAGACGCTTAGCGTATCTTCCAGGTAGGTGAAGTTGGTTTCCTGGGACAACAGCTCCTCGATGGCATCCCCCGTGCGCAACTGCCACTCCTGGATCATCCTTTCCACTTCGACAATGCTCAGCGAGGGGTAAAGCGCCCTGACACGCAGCCTCAGGGTGTCCATGGTCCCCGAGCGCCTGGAGAGCGAACCGCCAAGGGTGTAGCCGACTCGCCCATCGGGCAAGCGCTTGCCAGGGTTGAACCTGGGGGCCACTGCCCGCCAGCCTAACCGATTGATGATTGCGTCTCGTGATTTTGGCAGTTCGCCGATGATCGCTTGGCGCAGTTGCTCGGCTGGTGACTGCCCAGTGAGCTTGAGGGCCTGCTTTCCCTCCTGTCCGAGCAAGCCCACCAGGGCCTGGAACAACCCGCCCGGCGCGTCGATGTCCTGCTCCAGCGCCAGCCCCTGGTGGTCATAAAGGTGGAACTGGCCCGACCGCCAGACCAGCACAGTGCGTTTCTCGCGCAGACCTTGAGGGTCCAGCACACTGATCAGTCGGCCAAACGCCGAACCCTCGCGCAGCTCCAGGTTCAGCGACGCAGGCCAGTTGGCGAGTCTGGGCAGCAAGGCCAGCACCAGCTCGCCAGTCCCATCGGTGTAGCTGGTATCCAGCAGAAGACCTTCCAGTGCCCGTGTCAGTCGTGCTTGCCCGAGCAGCGAGCGAACCTGTTTGAGGATCGCCATCGGCAACCGAGACTCGCTGATGGCCACCCGTCGCAGCATCGCGTCGGCGCTCTGCACCGCTTCGGTGGCGTAGGCCAGGGGCAAGCCGGGAAACTCGCTTTGCAACTGCTGCAGCAGCGCGTCCGCTGCAGGTTCATCGTCCGGCAATGCCTCCAGCGGATCCTCGGCGAGCAAAAGGTCTTCCGCCAGGTGGTTGTGCAGCGCCTCACGCAGCTCATACCGTCGCGTCAGCAACTGCCTGCCGATGGCTTGGTCATCCAGCGTATGCATGTCCGCACAGGCTCTGCACCATGCCAGCACCTGGGTGTCCTCGAGGAGCGCACCGGGCTTTTCCAGTGCGCTGAACAGCGCCGAAACCCGACTCGCCGCCATATAGCGCCTCAAGGTATCCCGCAGGGCGATCGGCGCCTGGCGGTTCTCCACCAGCACCCCACGCAATGCCTCCTTGTCGACGCCGGCAGCTTGCAGTATTCGTCCGGCCGTTTCGGCGCAAAGCGGCGGGTCCAGCGGCCACAGACGGTTGAGCATCCGCGTGCTGTCGTCCCACTCCAGAGGTCGCTCCAGGCGAATGCGCCAGCAACGCTCGCCATTGAAATCGACCGGCGGCCCGTAAGCGTCGGCGCGCTCGGCATGGCGCAAACTCCAGGGTTTGCCTGGCGCCTCCCGTTGCAGTTCGTAGTACTTGTCGTCGACACGCAACCAGCGCCGGGAGCCCTCGCCGTACAAGCCGTTGTCCAACAGCCGCGCCGCCCCCGGGTCAGATTCGTACACCTGCAGGTCCGCCTGCCACAGGCGCGAGCCCTGGCTTGTCCTGACCGGATCGAGCAGGTCAACGAACGAACTGCGCTTGAGCACGCTTGCCACCGCCGTGGCACCTGCAGCGGTGGCCGCTGTGATCGCCACGGTCTCGGCGACGCTGAACAGATGCTCCAGCGCTTCATGCTGGTGCCCCTCGCTCCAGTCGACAGCGCCTTCATACACATGCGCGAGGGTATCCATTACCAGGGTCGCGAACAGTGCCACACCGACGATAGGAATACCCAGCCCCGCCAGTCCGAGCACGGTGAAACCGATCCCTGACCAGGTGGCCAGGCGCTCGTTGGCGGCCTGCTGATCGGCGTCCGCGTTCGAGACCAGCAGCAGCTTGCCGTCATCCCTGAACCGCTCTACCTGGGTAGTGGCCAGTGTGGTGAAGATGTCCTGCCCGGAAGCGGCACCTTTCATTTGCAGATCTGGCACCTCATCACTCAGGCGCACGTCCAGCAACTGACTGAAGGCAGCGCGGTCACGCAGCCGAATCCGTTCGCGAAAGTCCCGACGGATATCCGCGTTTTCCAGCTCACTTGCCAGCGCCTGCTCCATGCACTGGGCTGAATCGAAACGGCGCAGGGAGTTCTGCCCATCATCGGGCACGTAGAGGATCACGCCCTTGTCCGTACCCTGCGCGTCACGCAACTGGATCTTCAAGGCGTTCTCGACGGTGAACCCCAGCATGCGCAGTTCACCCGCGCCGGCGAAGCACTGTTGACCTGGCTGATCTGCCTTGCCGCTCGAAAGCTGGTCAAGGGCCATGTACTCCTCGACGCTGATCTGCGCACGACACAGGGCAAGCTCGCACATCAGGACAAATGCGGCTCGTTTATGCTCAGCAAGCAAAGTTCGATTGGCCGGGCTGAACACCTGAGCGATCAATACCTGGTACTGCTTGCCCAGATCCAGCTTGCGGCAGGCATCGGCAACACCCTCTGGACTGGACATGACAGCCGAAGCGCCGCTGTTCACCAATCCTGTGGCAACAAAGAACGAGGCGGATGTAGGGAAGTTCTGCATCAGCCGCAGCCGTGCCGGAGAACGCAACTCGCGTGGCTCGACACTAGGCGTGGACAGGATCGGCGTCACCCCGTACCAGGCGTCGACCCACTCCAGCGCATCCAGCGCGGGCCCGTCGGGCAACAGGGTCTTGAGCATCGGTTGGAAATGCTGCTCGGCGAACTGTTGCGCCGATACCAAAGCAGTTGTAGCCCGCGCCAGTTGCTTACGACTCTTTTCATGGACCTGGAACGCCTTGTGCAGTGCTCTCAGGCGCTCCACGGAAGCCTGTGTGAACCAGTCCGGCAGTCTTGCACCAATGAATTTGTCCAGAAGTACGCGAAGTTGCGCATTCCTGCCTGCTTCGGTTGGCGAGAGGGTATTAGAAGTCATGCTGTAAGGACCTTGTGCTTTAAGGTACCTCACAGTGCACAAGCCGCCAGCGCCGCTTCAGCGGGAAGACTCACCCACCCGCTACGCCACCTTCATGCATGACCAGCGAACGATAATGGCCCGGGTTACAACCGAACCACTTGCGAAACGCCTTGTAGAACGAGCTGCTGTCGGCAAAACCCAGGCGCTCGGCGATATCACCCAATCCCAGTTGCGCCTCGGCCAGCCAGGCGATGGCCAGTTCCCGACGCACGCCGTCCTTGATGCCCTGGTAGCTCTGGCCCTCTTCCGACAGGCGTCGACGCAACGTCGACACCGACATGTGCAGGGTGGCGGCCACCTGCTCGGCGTCCGGCCAGGTGCCCGGCGGCATCTCCAGCAAGCGGTGGCGGATCTGCCGGGCCAGGCTGGCCGGGTCGCGGAACTTGACCAGGATGTTGCCCGGGGCCTCGGCCAGGAAGCGCTGCAACTCCTCGTCACTGCGTCTGACCGGCAGTTCAAGGCATTCGGCGGCGATGATCATCCGCGTGCGCGGGCGCTCGAACTGCAGGTTCTCGGAGAACATCACCCGGTAGTCGTCGCAAAACGGCGGCTCGGCGCAGCGCAGGTCGATGGCCAGGATCGGGATGCGCCGCCCGGCCAGCCAACAGGCCAGGCCGTGCACGATCATCCAGAAGGTGAAGTAGGTGAACGCCCGGCGCGGCGTATCGCCGGGTTCGTTGATGACGATCTCGGCCAGGCTCTGCTGGCGCACCAGGCCCGGCTGCAGGTCTTCGAGCATCAGCGACAGGAACGCCAGCAGGTTGTCCAGGGCCGCGCCCAGGGTCGGCTGGGCCATGGCGCTGCGGGCCATGAAGGCCAGGCTGCCGCTGCGCAGGCCGCGCCGGTCCATGGCGAAGAACTCGTCGTTGCAGCGCCGCGCCAACAGGCGCCAGAGCCGGGCGTAGGACTCCGCCGTGACCCGCGCCTCGGGCAGGTCCAACTGCTCGGCCGCGATCCCGGCACGCGCCAGCAGCCCGGCGTCGGGCTCGCCGGCCGGGCAGGTCTGCAACAGGGCTTCGCGCACCAGTTGCATGGAAATGGTGTCCTTCTCGCTCATCGACAATCCAGTCTGCGCTGTGGCCGCCATCTTAGGCCGCCATGGGGAAAACGTCAGCCGCCAATCACTGACCGGCGGCCAGGCTCAGGAACGCCTGGATCAGGCGCAACTCACGGCGGCGCTCCAGGCAACCGACCATGTGCTGGTTGACCAGACCCTGGCCGCCCAGGGGGCGGGCCACCACCCGCGGGTCATGGGCCACTTCGGTGGAGGACACCACGCCGATGCCCAGCTCCGCCGCCACCGCCTCGGTGACCGCTTCGCGGCTGTCCAGTTCCAGCAGCACCCGGGGTTGCACGCCAGCGTCGGCGCAGGCCTTGTCGAAGGTGCGCCGGGTGGTCGAGCTGGGCTCGCGCAGCACCATGATCTGCCTGTCCAGCTCGGCCAGCGGCAAGTCACCCCCGGCACCCGCCCAGGCATGCCCCACCGGCAACAGTGCACACAACCGCGATTCGCATAACGCCTGCAGGTGCAGGCCCTTGCGCGGCTCGATCTCGGTCAGCACGGCCACATCGGCATGTTCCGACAGCAACGCGGCCAGGGTTTCCTGGGCATTGCCCAGGCGCAGGTTGACGGTGATGCCGGGGTAGCGCTCGCGCAGTTGCGCCAGCATCGGCATCACCCGGTGCGGGCCGTCCGCCGCCACCTCCAGGCGCCCGGTCAGCAACTGCCGGTTGGCCTCGAGCATGGCCTGGGCTTCCTCGGCCAGGCCGAACATGGCCCGGGTGATGGCCGCCAGGCGCGTGCCCTCCTCGGTCAGCTCGACCCGCCGGGCGGTACGGCGCAGCAAGGTGATCTGGTAGTGCTCCTCCAACGCCTTCACATGCCCGGTCACCGCCGGCTGGCTGATGAACAGGCGCTCGGCGGCGCGGGTGAAGCTGCCCTCGCGGGCGACGGCGTCGAAGGCGCGGAGCTGGAACAGGTTCATATCTATCGGCCTGACTTATGGCTGGCATATCTACAAACAATTTGATTGATGACACGGCGAATTGCAACCTAGCCCCACTAAGTTTCCAGCCCACCGCAAGTGAGGAACCCCGGAATGAGCAACGCCCCGATCCTGCTGACCCCCGGTCCCCTGACCACCTCGATCCGCACCCGCCAGGCCATGCTCGTGGACTGGGGCTCGTGGGATCGCGACTTCAACCAGCTGACCGCCAGCGTGTGCGAACAACTGCTGGCCATCATCGACGGCAGCGCCAGCCACCACTGCGTGCCCCTGCAAGGCAGCGGCACCTTCGCCGTCGAGGCCGCCATCGGCACCCTGGTACCCCGTGACGGCAAGGTGCTGGTGCTGATCAACGGCGCCTACGGCCAGCGCCTGGCGAAGATCTGCAAGGTGCTGGGCCGCGCCTACAGCACCTTCGAGACCGCCGAGGACCAGCCGACCACCGCCGCCGACGTCGACCGCCTGCTGGCCGCCGACCCCGCCGTGACCCATGTGGCGCTGATCCACTGCGAGACCAGCACCGGCATCCTCAACCCGCTGCCCGAGATCGCCCAGGTGATCCAGCGCCACGGCAAGCGCCTGATCATCGACGCCATGAGCTCGTTCGGTGCGCTGCCGATCGATGCTCGTGAAATTCCCTTCGAAGCGCTGATCGCCGCCTCCGGCAAGTGCCTGGAAGGCGTGCCGGGCATGGGCTTCGTCTTCGCCGAAAAAACCGCCCTGGCCGCCGCCGAGGGCAACGCCCACTCCCTGGCCATGGACCTGCACGACCAGCACGCCTACATGGCCAAGACCGGCCAGTGGCGCTTCACCCCGCCGACCCACGTGGTCGCCGCCCTGCACGAAGCGCTGCAGCAATACAACGAAGAAGGTGGACTGCCCGCTCGCCACCAACGCTACGCCGACAATTGCAAGACCTTGCTCGACGGCATGGCGAAGATCGGTCTGAAGAGCTTCCTGCCCGCCGACATCCAGGCACCGATCATCGTCACCTTCCACGCGCCGAAGGATCCGCGCTACCAGTTCAAGGACTTCTATGAGCGGGTCAAGGCCAAGGGCTTCATCCTCTACCCGGGCAAGCTGACCCAGGTCGAGACCTTCCGCGTCGGCTGCATCGGCGTGGTTGGCGCCGATGGCATGCAGGCCGCCGTGAACGCCGTGGCCGAGGTGCTGCGGGAAATGGAAGTGCTGGACATCTGACCCTCTGCCCACCCAATTCAAGGAAAACGCGCACATGAACTACAGCAACCCCACCCAGCTGCAAGCCGCCATCCTCGACTGGGCCGGCACCGTGGTCGACTTCGGCTCCTTCGCCCCGACCCAGATCTTCGTCGAAGCCTTCGCCGAGTTCGACGTGCAGGTGTCCATCGAAGAAGCCCGTGGCCCGATGGGCATGGGCAAGTGGGACCATATCCGCACCCTGTGCGACGTGCCGGAAATCGCCGAGCGCTACCGCAAGGTGTTCGGCCGCACGCCCACCGACGACGATGTCACCGCCATCTACGAGCGCTTCATGCCGCTGCAGATCGAGAAGATCGCCGTGCACTCGGCACTGATCCCAGGCGCTCTGGACACCCTGACCGGGCTGCGCAAGGACGGCCTGAAAATCGGCTCCTGCTCCGGCTACCCGAAGGTGGTGATGGACAAGGTGGTCGAACTGGCCGCGCAGAACGGCTACGTGGCCGACCATGTGGTGGCCACCGACGAGACGCCGAACGGTCGCCCGTGGCCGGCCCAGGCGCTGGCCAACGTGATTGCCCTGGGCATCGACGATGTGGCCGCCTGCGTGAAAGTCGACGATACCGTGCCGGGGATCCTCGAAGGCCGCCGCGCCGGGATGTGGACCGTGGCGCTGGTGTGCTCGGGCAATGCCCTGGGGCTGACCTGGGAAGGCTACCGGGCGTTGAGCGCGGAGAAGCTGGAGAGCGAGCGCAAGCGGATCCACGCGATGTTTGCCGGGTCGCGCCCGCACTACCTGATCGACACCATCAATGAACTGCCCGAGGTGATCGCCGATATCAACCGGCGGTTGGCCAAGGGGGAGATGCCGCAGAGCGCATGATGTCGAAAAGCATCGCGGGGCAAGCCCGCTCCCACGCCCAGCATACATGCATGCCTGGCGTGGGAGCGGGCTTGCCCCGCGATGCTTTTGGGGGGATCAGACTGCCCGGTTCAACTTCACCCACGACGCGAACCTGTCGATAAAGCCCTGCAGGAAGGGCCGGGTCTTGTCATTGAGCTTGCCGCTGTCATCGAACAACGTCGCCGCCCCACCGATATAAGCCTCGGGCATCTGCATGCACGGCATGTCGAGGAACACCAGCGACTGGCGCACCGCGTGATTGGCGCCAAACCCGCCGATCGCCCCCGGCGACACGCTGGCCACCGCCGCCGGCTTTCCGCTCCATACGCTCTGCCCATAGGGCCGCGAACCCACGTCGATGGCGTTCTTCAACCCGCCCGGCACCGAACGGTTGTACTCCGGGGTGACGAACAACACCGCGTCGCTGCGGCGGATTTCGTCGCGAAAATGCTTCCACGCCTCGGGTGCGCCCTCGGCCTCGACATCCTCGTTGTACAACGGCAGGTCGCCGATCTCGACGATCCGCAGGGCAAGGCTGGACGGCGCCAGCTCAGACAGCGCGCGGGCCACCTTGCGGTTGTAGGACTCCTTGCGCAAGCTGCCGACGACGACCGCAACCGAATAGACCTGGCTCATGGCGTTTTGCAACCTCTGCTCTGGGAATGGGACCTGTTAGTTATAGATGACCGTTCCTCGGCTTCCCGGTTTTTTTCCATTCGGCTGAAAACTTCCCGGGCGTTTCACTGGTCTATGCCTACAGACATTTCCTACACGATTCAGAGGTTTCCACCTAAATGGCAGCAGTAATGGTTGGCCAGTTCCACGCCCGCGACGCCGAAGGCCGTATCTACCCCGTCCACGAATTCCAGGAATCCACCCTGCAGGCCGACGGCAGCACCCTCGGCGCGCCGGTCACCAGCTATCGGCTGGCCATCGGCGACCGCGTCAACCACCTGGGCGACGACCGCTTCGAGCTGGCCCAGACCGGCGTCGAGATCATCCGCATTCCTTGACGCAATCGACGGTGTACAGCGTCCCCTCGCGTTGCAGGCCATGCACGTCGGCGACGAAACCCGGGAAGCCCTGGTCGAAGGCCCGGGCGCACTCCAGGTAGACCAGGATCGAGCGGGTCGCCTCGGTGAAGCGCTCGCCCGGCATGATCAAGGGGATCCCCGGCGGATACGGCACCAGCATCACCGCCGCGACCCGGCCCAGCAGCTGCTCGATCGGCACCGCCTCCACCTCCCCGCGCACCATCCGGTCATAGGCCTCGGCCGGGGTCATCGCCACTTCGGGCAAACGGGTGAACAGCAACTTGAGCTGCCTGGACGTGGCATTGCTGCGGTAGAAGGCATGCAGTTGCTGGCACAGGTCGCGCAGCCCCAGCCCCAGGTAGCGTGACGGCTGCGGCGTCAGCGCGCTGGGCAGGCAGTCGGCCAGCGCGGTATTGGCGTCGTAGTGGCGCTTGAACTCCAGCAGTTCGGTCAGCAGCGTGCTCCACTTGCCCTTGGTGATGCCCATCGAGAACAGCACCAGGAAGCTGTACAGACCGGTCTTCTCCACCACCAGCCCCCGTTCCCAGAGGAACTTGCCGACCACCGCGGCCGGAATGCCGTGCTCGCCCGCCCCACCACCGGCTCCCGGCATCACCAGGGTGACCTTGAGCGGATCGAGCAGCACATAGTCGTCGCTCAGCTCGGCAAAGCCATGCCACTCGGCCCCCGGCTGCAACAGCCAGTCCGCCGCCTCCAGGCGCTCGCCGCCCTGCGCCAGCGGGGGCTGCCAGATGCTGAACCACCAGTCGTCGGCGGCGATGTGCTCGCGCAGGTTGGCCAGCGCCCGGCGAAAGCTCAGGGCCTCGTCGAACATCTCCTGCAGCAGCGAGCGCCCGGCCGGGCCTTCCATCATCGCCGAGGCCACATCCAGCGAGGCGAGGATGCTGTACTGCGGCGAGGTGGAGATATGCATCATGAACGCTTCGTTGAAGCGGTCGCGGTCCAGCTGGCGGGCGGCGCCGTCCTGCACATGGATCATCGACGCCTGGCTGAAGGCGGCCAGCAGCTTGTGGGTGGAATGGGTGCTGAACAGCAGCGGCCCCTCATAGCCGCGCGGCGTGCCCATGGCATAGCGGCCGGTGAAGAACTCGTGGAAGGCGGCGTAGGCGAACCAGGCCTCGTCGAAGTGCAGCACCTCGGCACTGGCGCCGAGGGTCTGCTTGATGAGCCCGGCGTGGTAGCACAGCCCGTCGTAGGTGGAGTTGGTGACCACCGCCAGCTTGATCTTCGCCGGCCGCCCCTGGGCCAGCGGGTGGGCCTGGATCTTTGCCTGTATGGACGCCGGGGTGAATTCGCTGAGCGGGATCGGCCCGATGATGCCCAGCTCGTTGCGCTCCGGGCACAGGTAGAGGGGGATGGCGCCGGTCATGATGATCGCATGCACCACCGACTTGTGGCAGTTGCGGTCCACCAGCACCAGGTCACCGCGCCCGACCATGGCGTGCCAGACGATCTTGTTGGCGGTGGAGGTGCCGTTGATGACGAAGAAGGTATGGTCGGCGCCGAAGTTGCGCGCCGCCCGCGCCTCGGCGGCGGCCAGGGGGCCGGTATGGTCGAGCAGCGAGCCCAGCTCGGGCACCGACACGGACAGGTCCGAGCGCAGGGTGTTTTCGCCGAAGAACTGGTGAAAGGCCTGCCCCACCGGGCTCTTGTGATAGGCCACGCCGCCGCCGTGGCCTGGGGTGTGCCAGGAGTAGTTCGACTGCGCGGTGTGTTGCACCAGGGCCTTGAAGAACGGTGGCAGCAAACCGTCGAGGTAAGTGTGCGCGGCCCGCGCCACCTGGCGGGCGAGAAAGGGCACGGTGTCTTCGAACAGGTAGAGAATGCCGCGCAACTGGTTGAGCTCACCCATGGCCTCGGCCGGGGCGTTCTCCAGGGTGACCTGCTCGCCCAAGGCGAAGATCGGCAGGTTGGGTGCGCGCAGCCGGGCCAGGCGGATCAGCTCGGCCATGTTCTGCAGCAGGCGGCTATTGTCGCCGACACCCTCGGCGGCGATCAGCATGCAGGCCAGGCCGTGGTGGGTAGCGGCCACCAGGCGCGCCTCGGCCTGGTCGGCGGCGGCGAGGATGGCGAAGCCGTCCCTGGCCAGTTCGTCGGCAATGCCACGCACCCGTTCACCGGCGACACTGTCGGCCTTGATCGCCCGGTGGACGATGAGGATGGGGAACTGGAGGTCCTTGTACATCGGGCGGCTACCTCTGCGGGGGCTTCCCCCTCAGGGTAGTTGAGGCTGGTGTCGTCAGTGCCGGCCTCTTCGCGGGTAAACCCGCTCCCACAGGTTCGGGGGGGTTGCCTGTGGGAGCGGGTTTACCCGCGAAAGGGCCAGTACTGCTGGTAGATCAGCTGGCAGGTGCCTCTGTCAGCACCTGCCACATCGCCGGCCCACCCGCCGACTTGGCGACGGCCGCCAAACGCTCGACATGGGCCTCGAGCTCTTCCTCGCTAGCCATGATCACCTTACCCGCCGCACGACCGGTAATCCGACGGATCTCACTGCCGGTGCTGCCCTGCCCATCCTCGCCCTGCGCGCCATCCCCCGCCAGCGACAGGCTGGTCTGGCCGCCGGTCATCGCCAGGTAGACGTCGGCCAGCAGTTCCGAGTCGAGCAGTGCGCCGTGCAGTTCACGGCCGGAGTTGTCGATGCCGTAGCGTTTGCACAGCGCATCGAGGCTGTTGCGCTGCCCCGGATGACGCGAGCGCGCCATCATCAGGGTGTCGAGGATCGGGCAGTGCTGCGAGATGTCGGCGCGGTCCTGCTGACCGATCAGCGCGAACTCGTTGTTGATGAAGCCGACGTCGAACGCCGCGTTGTGGATGACCAGGGTGGCGCCCTGGATGAAGTCGAAGAACTCCTCGGCCACATCGCCGAAGCGCGGTTTGCCGACCAGGAAGGCGTCGGTGATGCCGTGGACGTTGATCGCACCCTCGTCACTCTCGCGGTCGGGCTGCAGGTAGACATGGAAGTGCCGCCCGGTCAGGCGCCGGCCCACGACCTCGACGCAACCGATCTCGATGATGCGGTGGCCTTCGGCCACCGGCATGCCGGTGGTCTCGGTGTCGAGGATGACGAACCGTTTGTCTTGCTGCTGCTCCACGGGTGACTCCAACTTGCGGGGCTTGAATTCGGGGCGGGAGTATACCGGAATCGGGGCCGCTTTGCGGCCCATCGCGGCACAAGACCGCTCCTACTGGGACCGTGTAAATCCTGTAGGAGCGGCCTTGTGCCGCGAAAGGGCTGCGCAGCAGCCCCAGTTGGCTCAACGCTGAGCCCGCACCTCATCGACCCCACGATTGGCCAACTGGTCGGCCCGCTCGTTGCCCGGGTGGCCGATATGCCCGCGCACCCACTTCCAGGTCACCTTGTGCCGGTTGACCTGTTCATCGAGGGCCATCCACAGGTCGGCGTTCTTCACCGGCTCCTTGGCGGCGGTCTTCCAGCCGCGCTTCTTCCAGTTGGTCATCCACTCGTTGATGCCCTTCATCACGTACTGGGAGTCGGTGGTCAGCACCACCTCGCACTCGCGCTTGAGCGCCTTCAGGCCCTCGATCGCGGCCATCAGCTCCATGCGGTTGTTGGTGGTCTCGCGCTCGCCGCCCCACAGTTCCTTCTCGACGCCCTTGAAAACCATCAGGACGCCCCAGCCGCCCGGGCCGGGATTGCCCTTGCAGGCACCATCGGTGTAGATCTCGACGCTATCGCTCATGTACCACTCGTGTTCAGTGCTTTTCGGAATCGGGGTGGGTGGCGCTGCGATTGACCTTGGCCAACGGCAGCGGCAGCAGCTTGCCCATCGGCTCGCGGCGCTCAAGGCGCAGCGGCCGCAGGCCGACCACCATCTTGCGCGCCACCAGCAGGTAGACACCGCCACCGGCGCCCTGCCAGCCCCCGGCCACCCGCTCCCAACCGGCCAGGCGCTGTTGCCAGGCCGGCGAGGCAAGCGGCGGACGATAGCACCCGAAGCGGCGTTTCTCCAGCGCGAAGCCCAGCAGGTTGAGCCAGTCGCCGACCCGCGACGCCGGGATGCAGCGGGCCTTGCGCAAGGCGCCCTGGCTGAAGAAATGCCGCAGCCCCCAACTGCTCCACGGATTGATGCCGACAATAAGCAGGTGACCGCCCGGGCGCACCGCGCTGGCCGCCTCCCGGAGCAATCCGTGGGGAGAGAGGCTGAAGTCCAGGCCGTGTTGCAGCACCACCACGTCGGCGGCATGTTCCGACAGCGGCCAGGCCTGCTCCTCGCAGACGATCTCCACCCCCGGCAACGGCGCGCCCAGGCGCACGTTGCGCTGCACCTGCGGGGCGTTGGGCGGCGGTTCGGCGCAGGGGCCGTAGTGCACCAGGTAGCCACCGAAGAAGCGCCGCAGCTCTTCTTCGAGCAACTTTTCCTCTTCCTTGAGCATCAACTGCCCAAGGGGGCCATTGAACCAGTCGCGGGCCAGGCTGATGAGCTCGACCCAGTCGGGGTCGGCCTGGGCGAAGGCTTGGTCGGTCATTGCATTCTCCCTCGAAGGTTCTCCGGCCGCGCCATCGCGGCTAAGATGCCCTCAATGTCCAGGCTTGGCGATACGGATCCGCAGATGATACAGATCGATGCCCTACCCGCTTTCAACGACAACTACATCTGGTTGTTACAGGATACTGCCAATCGCCGCTGCGCAGTGGTCGATCCCGGCGATGCCGGGCCGGTGCTCGCCTGGCTCGGCCAACATCCAGACTGGGCGCTGGAGGCGATCCTGGTCACCCACCACCACCATGACCATGTCGGCGGCGTCGAAGTCCTGAAGCAGGCCACCAGCGCCACTGTCTACGGCCCGGCCAGCGAACGCATCCCGGCCCGCGACGTTGCCCTGGAGGACGGCGCGCAGGTCAAGGCACTGGGCCTGAGGTTCGAGGTCATGGCCATGCCCGGCCACACCTTGGGGCACATCGCCTATTACACTGCGCAATCGCCCACGCCGCTACTGTTCAGTGGCGACACCCTGTTCGCCGCCGGATGCGGGCGCCTGTTCGAAGGCACGCCCGAGCAGATGCACCATTCGCTGCAGCGCCTGGCCGCCCTGCCGGCCGAGACCGAAGTGTACTGCGCCCACGAATACACCCTGAGCAACCTGCGCTTCGCCCGTGCCGTGGAACCGGAAAACCCGCACGTTCTGCAACGGTTCGAAGACGTTACCCGCCTGCGCGCCGACAATCGCATCAGCCTGCCCTCCACCATAGGTCTGGAGCGCCTGACCAACCCGTTTTTGCGCACCGCTGAAACATTCGTTAAACAAAAAGCAGACGAATGGAAGGGACATTCCAACCCCACCCAAGCCACTGTTTTTGCTGCCTTGAGGTCTTGGAAGGACGTGTTCTGATAACCTCAAGATATATCGTGACATAAGCCCAAAGGTTGACCCGGCCGGGGCCGGTTTCTAGAATCGCCCAACTTTTTTGCCCGGATAACCGTTCCAGCCGATGTCTTCCCCTAGCCGCAGAACCGCTCATTCGGTCGCCCTGACGCGACTGGCACAGATCAGTGCACTGGCGCTGGCCGCCACCCTGGTCGGTTGCCAGAGCACCCGTCAGCTCGACGAATCCGACAGCGTTCGCGCGCACAACTACCAGGCGCGGATCAAGCACAAGCCCGCGCCACTGGTGGTCAAGCCCAAGGAAGCGCCGCCCCAGGACGTCTGGGAGCGCATGCGCCAGGGCTTCGCCCTGCAGGATGGCATGGACGTCAACCCGCGCATCGAACAGCAGCGCCTATGGTTCGCCAGCAACCCGTCGTTCCTCGAGAACGCCGGCGAGCGCGGCAGCCTCTACCTGCACTACATCGTCGAGCGCCTCGAAGAACGCGACATGCCGCTGGAGCTGGCCCTGCTGCCGGCCATCGAGAGCGCCTACAACCCGATGGCCTACTCCCGCGCGCACGCCGCCGGCATGTGGCAGTTCATCCCGTCCACCGGGCGCCACTTCAAGCTGCGCCAGACCAACTTCTACGATGGCCGTCGCGACGTCACCGCCTCGACCAATGCGGCGCTGGACTACCTGAACCGCCTGCACGACATGTTCAACGGCGACTGGCTGCTGGCCCTGGCGGCCTACAATGCCGGCGAAGGCACCGTCAGCCGCGCCATCGAGCGCAACGAGCGCCTGGGCCTGCCGACCGACTACTGGAACCTGCCGCTGCCGCAGGAAACCCGCGACTACGTGCCCAAGCTGCTGGCCCTGTCGCAGGTGGTCAACACCCCGGCCGCCTACGGGATCAACCTGAACCCGATCGCCAACGAACCCTATTTCGAAGCCGTCGCCATCAACGACCGCCTCGACCTGTCGCGCGTCGCGGCCTTCGCCGACATCGACGAAGACGAGCTGATCCAGCTCAACCCCGCCTTCAAGAAGCGCATGACCGTGGACGGCCCGCAGCAGTTGCTGGTGCCTACCGCCAAGGCACAGTTGCTGAGCGACCGCATGTCCAACCTCAAGCCCGAGGAACTGGTCGCCCTGCAGCCGAACAAGGCCGTGTTCCAGGCCGCCCTGGCCGATGCCAAGGCGCCGGCGGCGCGCAGCTACCGGGTCAAGCGCGGCGACAACCTGGGCAGCATCGCCAAGGCCAACCGCGTCGCGGTCAAGGACATCCAGCGCTGGAACAGCCTGCGCGGCAACAGCCTCAAGGTCGGCCAGGTGCTGGCCCTGCGTGGCGGCAACGCGCCGAGCGCGGCGGCCAACCGCGTGGCCGATGCCAAGCAGCGTTCCACCCAGTACAAGGTGCGCAAGGGCGACTCGTACTACCTGGTGGCCAAGCGTTTCAACGTCGAGATGAAACACCTCAAGCGCTGGAACCCGCGCAGCGGGCATGCGCTCAAGCCGGGGCAGACGCTGACCGTTTACCTGTCGCGTTGATGTGAATCCCGGGGGCGCTTCGCGCCCCTTTCGCGGCACAAGGCCGCTCCTACAGGGATTACGCGGACTCTGTAGGAGCGGCCTTGTGCCGCGAAAGGGCTGCGAAGCAGCCCCAATCAGCCACATCCATCTGACCGGCTCGCACCCTTTTTCCATTCCAGACAAGCTGTTACTGTACCCCGAACCAAGCCCAACGCCTTCTGGATCGGATGCCGACTTGATACGTCCCCTCCTGCTGTCTCTCAGCCTGGCCTTGAGCTTCCCCGCCGTCGCGATGGTGAGCGAAAGCCACGGATACGCGCAGTTCGGCACGCTCAAGTACCCGGCCAGCTTCACCCACTTCGACTGGGTCAATCCGCAAGCCCCCAAAGGCGGCACCTTGCGGGCCATGGCCTTCGGCACCTTCGACACGCTCAACCCCTACACCTTCAAGGGCTCGAGCCCGGTCACCACGCCCAACTTCCTGCAGTACGGCATCAACGAGCTCAACGAGCCGCTGATGGTCGGCACCGGCATGTACGACCCCTCCGGCGACGAGCCCACCTCCAGCTACGGCCTGATCGCCCGCTCGGTCGAGTACAGCGAGGACCGCAGCTGGGTGGTGTTCAACCTGCGCCCCGAGGCGCACTTCCACGACGGCGTGCCGATCACCGCCGCCGACGTCGCCTTCAGCTACCGCACCCTGCTCAAGGATGGCCACCCGATCTACCGCACCAACCTGCAGGAAGTGGCCCGGGTCGACATCCTCGGCCCGCTGCGCATCCGCTTCGTGTTCAAGCGCGCCGGCAACCCGCTGCTGATCCTGCGCCTGGGCGAGATGCCGGTACTGCCCAGGCACTACTGGGAAAAGCGCGACTTCAAGGCCACCACCTTCGAGCCGCCTTTGGGCAGCGGCCCCTACCGCATCACCGAGGTGCAACCCGGCCGCCGGCTGGTGTTCGAGCGGGTGAGGGACTACTGGGGCAAGGACCTGGCCGTGAACCGCGGCAAGTACAACTTCAAGCGCGTCGAATACGAGTTCTACCGGGACGCCACCGTGGCCTTCGAGGCCTTCAAGGCCGGCGAGTTCGACCTCTACATCGAGCACCAGGCGAAGAACTGGGCCAACGGCTACAACTTCCCCGCCGTGCGCCGCGGTGAGGTGATCAAGGCGCAGATCCCGCACAAGATCCCGACACAGACCCAAGGCCTGTTCATGAACAGCCGCCGCGCCACCTTCAGCGATCCGCGGGTACGCCAGGCGCTGGGCCTGATGCTCGATTTCGAGTGGACCAACCGCGCGCTGTTCAACGGCGCCTACCGGCGCGCCACCAGCTACTACCCCAACAGTGATTTCACCGCCACAGGCCTGCCCACCGGCAAGGAGTGGCTGCTGCTCAAGCCGTTCCGCGACCAACTGCCGGAAAAGCTGTTCACCCAGCCCTACCAGGTCAGCCACACCGACGGCAGCGGCATCAGCCGCCCGGCCCTGCGCCAGGCCCTGGCGCTGTTCGCCCAGGCCGGCTGGAAGCTCAACGGCCAGCGCCTGGTGGACGGCAAGGGCCAGCAGTTGCGCATGGAACTGCTGCTGGTGAACCCGAACCTCGAACGCATCCTGCAACCTTATGTCGAAAATCTGGCCAGCATCGGCATCGATGCGCGCTTGCGCACTGTCGACCGCGCCCAGTACAAACAACGGCTCGACCAGTTCGATTTCGACATGATCCTGATGACCCTGAACCAGACCCTGAGCCCGGGCCTCGAACAGTGGCTGTATTTCCACTCGAGCCAAGCCGCCACCAAGGGCAGCAAGAACTATGCTGGGGTCAAGGACCCGGTGGTCGACCACCTGCTCGACACCCTGCTCGCCGCCCGCACGCGTGATGACCAGATCGCCGCGGCGCGTGCCCTGGACCGCGTGCTCTCATGGCAGTACTACATGATCCCCAACTGGTACCTCGACAATCACCGCCTGGCCTACCGCAACCGGTTCGCCTTCGTCACCACGCCGCCCTACACCCTCGGGCTGAACAGCTGGTGGATCAAGAAGACTTCGGAGAAAGCCAAATGACGCCCACCTTGCGCCGCCTGGCCGGCAGCCTGTTGCTGGCCTGCCTCACGCTCCCGGCCGTGGCCGCCCCGCAGCACGCCCTGACCCTGTACGACGAGCCGCCAAAATACCCGGCCAACTTCAAGCACTTCGAATACGTCAATCCTGACGCGCCCAAGGGCGGCACCTTCCGCCAGTCCAGCTTCGGCGGCTTCGACAGCCTCAACCCGTTCATCAACAAGGGCGTGCCCGCCGACAACGTCGGCAGCATCTACGACACCCTGATGCGCCAGAGCCTGGACGAGCCCTTCACCGAATACGGCCTGGTGGCCGGCAAGATCGAAAAGGCCCCCGACAACAGCTGGGTGCGCTTCTACCTGCGCCCCGAAGCACGCTTCCACGACGGCCAGCCGATGCGCGCCGAGGACGTGGTGTTCACTTTCAACGCCCTGATCAAGGACGGCGCGCCGCTGTACCGCCAGTACTACGCCGACGTCGCCGAGGTGGTCGCCGAAGCCCCGCTCAAGGTGCTGTTCAAGTTCAAGCACACCAACAACCGCGAGTTGCCGCTGATCCTCGGCCAGCTGCCGGTGCTGCCCAAGCACTGGTACGAGGGCCGTGACTTCAACCGCGGCAACCTGGAGATCCCACTGGGCAGCGGCCCGTACAAGGTCGTCGAGGTGAAGGCCGGCCGCTCGATCCGCTACGAGCGGGTCAAGGACTACTGGGCCAAGGACCTGCCGATCAACCGCGGCTTCTACAACTTCGACGTGATGACCTTCGACTCGTACCGCGACAACACCGTCGCCCTCGAAGCCCTCAAGGCCGGCCAGTTCGACTACGCCCTGGAAGTCAGCGCGAAGAACTGGGCCACCGCCTACGACGTGCCCGCCGTGCGCGGCGGCCGCCTGATCAAGGAAGAGATCCCCAACGGCAACCCGGTGGGCATGCAGGGCTTCATCTTCAACCTGCGCAAACCCGTGTTCCAGGACATCCGCGTGCGCCACGCCATCAGCCTGCTGATGGACTTCGAATGGACCAACAAGCAGCTGTTCAACGGCGCCTACACCCGCACCGGCAGCTACTTCGAGAACTCCGAGATGGCCGCCAGCGGCCTGCCCTCGCCCGCCGAGCTGAAGATCCTCGAACCACTGCGCGCCAAGGTGCCCGACGAGGTGTTCAACGGCGCCTTCCGCAACCCCGTCACCGACGGCAGCGGCATGATCCGCGACCAGCAGCGCCAGGCCTACAAGCTGCTGCAGGACGCCGGCTGGAAGATCGTCGACGACAAGATGGTCGACAAGGACGGCAAGCCGGTGAGCATCGAGTTCCTGCTGGCCCAGACCCAGTTCGAGCGCGTACTGCTGCCGTTCAAGCGCAACCTCGCGGACCTGGGCATCAACCTCGAGATCCGCCGGGTAGATGTATCGCAGTACATCAACCGCCTGCGCTCGCGGGACTACGACATGATCGTCGGCGGTTTCGCGCAATCGAACTCGCCCGGCAACGAACAGCGCGAATACTGGAACAGCGCCGCCGCCGACAACCCCGGCAGCCGCAACTTCATCGGCCTGCGTGACCCGGCCATCGACCAGTTGGTGGAGCAGTTGATCAACGCTGACTCCCGGCAGAGCCTGATCGACCATTGCCGTGCCCTGGACCGGGTACTGCTGTGGGGCTACTACGTGATCCCCAACTGGCACATCAAGACTTCCCGCGTGGCCTACTGGAACCACATCGGCCACCCCGCCGTGTCGCCCAAGTACGACATCGGCATCGACACCTGGTGGATCAAGCCCGACGTCACGCCTGCCGTGAGCGAAGCCCCCGCCGCGGAAGAGGCCAACTGACATGCTGGCCTATATCCTGCGGCGCCTGCTGCTGATCATCCCGACCCTGTTCGGCATCCTCATCATCAACTTCATCATCGTCCAGGCCGCCCCCGGCGGCCCGGTCGAGCAGATGATCGCCAAGCTCGAAGGCTTCGAAGGCGCCACCAGCCGCATCGCCGGCGGCGGCGCCGAGGTCTCGGTGGCCGGCTCCAACTACCGCGGCGCGCAAGGCCTGGACCCGGCGCTGATCGCCGAAATCGAGCGCATGTACGGCTTCGACAAGTCGGCGCCCGAGCGGCTGTGGATCATGGTCAAGAACTACGCCCAGCTGGACTTTGGCAACAGCTTCTTCCGCGACGCCAAGGTCATCGACCTGATCGCCGAGAAGATGCCCGTGTCCATTTCGCTGGGGCTATGGAGCACGCTGATCATGTACCTGGTGTCGATCCCCCTGGGGATCGCCAAGGCCGTGCGCCACGGCAGCCATTTCGACGTGTGGACCAGCTCGGCGATCATCGTCGGCTACGCCATCCCCGCGTTCCTGTTCGCCATCCTGCTGATCGTGCTGTTCGCCGGTGGCAGCTACTTCGACTGGTTCCCGCTGCGCGGGCTGACCTCCAACAACTTCGACGAGCTCTCCACCACCGGCAAGGTGCTCGACTACTTCTGGCACCTGGTGCTGCCGATCACCGCGCTGGTGATCGGCAACTTCGCCACCATGACCCTGCTGACCAAGAACAGCTTCCTCGACGAGATCAACAAGCAATACGTGGTCACCGCCAAGGCCAAGGGCCTGAGCCGCACCCGCGTGCTCTACGGCCATGTGTTCCGCAACGCCATGCTGCTGGTGATCGCCGGCTTCCCCTCGGCGTTCATCGGCATCTTCTTCACCGGCTCCTTGCTGATCGAGGTGATCTTCAGCCTCGACGGCCTGGGCCTGATGAGTTTCGAGGCGGCGATCAACCGCGACTACCCGGTGGTGTTCGGCACCTTGTTCATCTTCACCCTGCTTGGTCTGGTGGTGAAGCTGATCGGCGACCTCACCTACACCCTGGTCGATCCACGTATCGACTTCGCCAGCCGGGAGCACTGACATGGCCCTGTCCCCCCTCAATCGCCGGCGCTTCGAGCGCTTCAAGGCCAACCGCCGCGGCTGGTGGTCGCTGTGGATCTTCCTGGTGCTGTTCGTGCTGAGCCTGGGCGCGGAGTTCATCGCCAACGACAAGCCGATAGCCGTGCGCTACGACGGCGAATGGTACTTCCCCGCCTTCAAGCGCTACCCGGAGACGACCTTTGGCGGCGAGTTCCCGCTGGAGGCCAACTACAAGAGCCCGTACATCCGCGAGCTGATGGAGAAGAAGGACGCCTTCGTGCTGTGGGCGCCGATCCCCTACAGCTACCAGAGCATCAACTATGACCTGAAAGTACCGGCCCCCGCACCGCCCTCCACCGACAACCTGCTCGGCACCGACGACCAGGGCCGCGACGTGCTGGCCCGGGTGATCTACGGCTTTCGCATCTCGGTGCTGTTCGCCCTGACGCTGACCATCGCCAGCTCCATCATCGGCGTGATCGCCGGCGCCTTGCAGGGCTTCTACGGTGGCTGGGTGGACCTCGCCGGCCAGCGCTTTTTGGAGATCTGGTCCGGCCTGCCGGTGCTGTACCTGCTGATCATCCTCGCCAGCTTCGTGCAGCCCAACTTCTGGTGGTTGCTGGGCATCATGCTGCTGTTCTCGTGGATGAGCCTGGTGGACGTAGTTCGCGCCGAGTTCCTGCGCGGGCGCAACCTCGAATACGTACGCGCCGCCCGTGCCTTGGGGATGAGCAACGGCCCGATCATGTACCGCCACATCCTGCCTAACGCCATGATCTCGACCATGACCTTCATGCCGTTCATCCTCACCGGCGCCATCGGTACCCTCACCGCCCTGGACTTCCTCGGCTTCGGCCTGCCCGCCGGCTCGCCGTCGCTGGGCGAGCTGGTGGCCCAGGGCAAGTCCAACCTGCAAGCCCCCTGGCTGGGCATCAGCGCCTTCGCCGTGCTGGCGGTGATGCTGAGCCTGCTGGTATTCATCGGCGAATCCGCCCGCGACGCCTTCGACCCGAGGAAATGACATGAGCCAAGACACCCTGATCGAAGTCCGCGACCTGGCGGTGGAGTTCGTCACTGGCGAGCAGGTCAACCGCGTGGTCGACGGCATCAGCTTCGACATCCGCAAGGGCGAAACCCTGGCCCTGGTCGGCGAAAGCGGCTCGGGCAAGTCGGTGACCGCCCATTCGATTTTGCGCCTGCTGCCCTACCCGCTGGCCCGGCATCCCTCCGGCACCATCCATTACGAAGGCAAAGACCTGCTGCACCTGGGCGAGAAGCCCATGCAGCGGATTCGCGGCAACCGCATTGCGATGATCTTCCAGGAGCCGATGACCTCGCTGAACCCGCTGCACAGCATCGAGAAGCAGATCAACGAGATCCTGTTGCTGCACAAGGGACTCACCGGCAAGGCCGCCACCGCCCGCACACTTGAGCTGCTGGAACTGGTCGGCATTCCCGAGCCGCACAAGCGCCTGAAAGCCCTGCCCCATGAGCTGTCCGGTGGCCAGCGCCAGCGGGTGATGATCGCCATGGCCCTGGCCAACGAACCCGAACTGCTGATCGCTGACGAGCCCACCACGGCGCTCGACGTGACCGTGCAGTTGAAGATTCTCGACCTGCTCAAGGAGCTGCAGGCGCGCCTCGGCATGGCCCTGCTGCTGATCAGCCACGACCTCAACCTGGTTCGCCGCATCGCCCACCGCGTGTGCGTGATGCAGTGCGGCAAGATCGTCGAGCAGGCCGACTGCGCCACGCTGTTCAGCAAGCCGCAGCATCCGTATACACAGATGCTGATCAATGCCGAGCCCAGCGGCGCACCTGCCGCGAATGCCGAAGGGGCGCCGTTGCTGGAGGTGAAGGACCTGAAGGTGTGGTTCCCGATCAAAAAGGGGCTGCTGCGCCGGACCGTGGACCATGTGAAGGCGGTGGATGGGGTGAACTTCAGCCTGCCCCGGGGGCAGACGCTGGGGATCGTTGGCGAGAGTGGGTCGGGCAAGTCCACCTTGGGGTTGGCCATCTTGCGGTTGATTTCCAGCCAAGGCGGGATTCGCTTCCATGGACAGAATCTTGAAGGGCTGAATCAGAAGGAAGTGCGGCCGCTGCGGCGGGAGATGCAGGTGGTGTTTCAGGATCCCTTTGGCAGCCTGAGCCCGCGCATGTGCGTGGCGGATATCGTCGGCGAGGGTTTACGGATTCACAAGATCGGCACGCCGGCTGAGCAGGAAGCGGCGATTATTGCGGCGTTGGAGGAAGTGGGGCTGGATCCACGGACGCGGCATCGGTATCCCCATGAGTTTTCTGGGGGGCAACGGCAGCGGATTGCGATTGCTCGGGCGTTGGTGCTGAAGCCCGCGCTGATATTGCTGGATGAGCCGACCTCGGCGCTGGATCGGACGGTGCAGCGGCAGGTGGTTGAGCTTTTGCGGAATTTGCAGGTCAAGTACAACCTGACGTATCTGTTTATCAGTCATGACCTGGCGGTGGTCAAGGCGTTGAGTCATCAGTTGATGGTGATCAAGCATGGGCAGGTGGTGGAACAGGGGGATGCGGGGGCTATATTTCATGAGCCGCGGCATGGGTATACGAGGCAGTTGTTGGAAGCTGCGTTTTTGGGGACGACGTCGACCGCCTGAAGCATCGTAGCCAACTCAAATGTCATCGGACGCGCAACCGCTGTCCGCCTTGTTGGTATTACGCTGTATCGCGGTGGGTCGTCCAGAAAAATCAGATTAAAACCCTATGCTGTAGTCCATTTCCCAAACATACTTCTGCCGCCTTTTTTCCGTTGCGGTCTCCCTGGCGGGGCTCTAGTCTCGGCCTATCGTTGCACATCAACGATACAGCTTTGACAGGCTGTGACGGCAAATTGCACGCAGCTCAACCTTTATGGCAGCTGTACGTGCGGGCACGCTTGCGTGCGCCGGAACTTTGCAATTTCCGCCGGTCTGTCAACCCACGTACATCTGCCACCCTACTGTTTGACAGCAGGCAGGTGGCCGCACCACCAAAGGGAAGTTGCTATGTTAAAGATCGTCCCCGACCCACCCCACAACCACCACTCCCTCGAAGACACCATCATCCAGGCCACGGAGTACGCCCTGTGCGCGCAGACCGTGGCGCATCAGGCTGTTCTGCTGCATCCCAAGTCGCCCGTGTCGATTCTGGTCTTGGCCGCGATGCATGAAATGGAGGCGCTGCGGGTGCTGCTCGAATCGGCGTTGATTCAGGTGCAGATGCCGCAGGTGGAGCCTCGGACTTTGCACTAGGGCTTAAGTCATTTGTTGGCTGGGCTGACGCAATCGCGGGGCAAGCCCGCTCCCACGCTGTAATCCAAACACGCTGTGATCCATCGCTGCGATCCAAGCGCAGCACCCCACATGCGGCGTGATACATGTACCCGTGGGAGCGGGCTTGTCCCGCGATTGCGCAAGCCCAGGCACCGATCATTTCAGGGAGATTGAGCAATGAGCACAGACGACACCACGCCCCACACCACGGTGGGCAAGACCAAGTTCTATCAGGGTGAAGGGCATACCGACCCGCTGTTCTGTATCGAACCCGGCATCCCGTGCCAACACGCACGGGAACAGGCTTCGGAGTTGATGGGCTGCGTGTGCGACCTGACCATCACCGGGATCATGGAGGAGAAGCCTCAGCTGATCTGGGCATCGTATTACCTGAGCGCGCTGGCCAAGGCGCTGATGGATGATGCGGAGTTGGGGATGAAGCACTGACGCCACAGGCAAACGCGGACCCTGTAGGAGCGGCCTTGTGTCGCGAAAGGGCCGCAAAGCGGCCCCAGGTTCCTGATGTGTTGCGAAGATTGCTGGGGCTGCTACGCAGCCCTTTCCGACCGGTCCGACGCCTCGGCAAGGCCGCTCCTACACCGGCTAAGCTTTGGGCATAAATTCGGGATGTCTCCATGGAATGTCATATCCGCCGCGCTCAGCGCGAAGACGCAGAAGCCATCAGCCGCATCGTGATCACGGCATTGCGCGAATCCAACTCGCAGGATTACCCGGCAGAGGTGATCGCCCAGGTAGAACAGAACTTTTCACCTGCGGCGGTCAGTGCATTGCTCGATAGCCGAATGGTATTCGTAGCCGTCAACCAAAACGAATTGCTGGGGACGGCAAGCCTGGATGGCGAGGTTGTCAGGACAGTGTTCGTCGCTCCAATCCATCATCGGACAGGTGTCGGCAAACGGTTGATGGAGGCCGTTCATGCTGCAGCGATCAGGGCAGGTGTCATGGCACTGCGCGTTCCTTCATCCATCACCGCCCAAGGGTTCTACGCGCGGTTGGGGTATCGGAAGCTTCGTGATGAATTCCATGGCGTGGAGCGCACCATTGTCATGGAAAAGTCCACGCTGACCATGACGGAGGCGGCCCTCGCGATTAACGTTTCTTGCGAGCATCTGGCAAAGCTGCTGGATGAGGGAGCAATCCCCCATTCCAGCGCTGAAGGTGAACGGGCTATCACGTTCTCCGAGCTGATTGCCTACAAGGACAAGCGAGACGAAGCCAGTCGTGGAGCGATGGATGAATTGGCAACCCAAGCCCAAAACCTGAAAATGGGTTATGAGTGAGTCCGTTCACATGCGCTCGGCTAACCTTGCAGGGTGTTCATTCGAGCGTCGCAGTGTTTGGCACCGGCATTGCCGGTGATCGCGGGGCAAGCCCGCTCCCACGCTGCATTCCATTCTTCGCAACACATCAGAAACCGGGGGCCGCTTTGCGGCCCTTTCGCGACACAAGGCCGCTCCTACAGGTTGCGCGTAGGTTTGAATGGGTTGTCAGGGCAAAACGGCCTGCAGACGCTGGTCGATTGCCTGCCTCAACTCATGAACATACCGCTCGAAACATTCGATGGCCTGCTCCAGCGTCACTTCGGGACCTGACTCGCAAACCACCCAACAGGACCATAGTGAGAAGACCGATCTGGCGCGGCAGTAGCGCAGCGCGAGGATCGGCTCCTCTTCTTCGTCCATCGAGGCGTAGTAAAAATCCTGAGCCCCATGGGTGGCGACGGCTTTCAACCATTGCGTCACCACGTTCGCCAATTCGAGCAGCAAGCAGTACTCCACCTGCAAGAAAACCTGCCCTTGCACTTCAATGCTCAGGCGGCCCTCGGTAAAGGCCGCCGCGTTGTAGCCCGACATGTCGTCCGGCAATGTGAGCAATTCAAAGTCGATCTTCATCGGTGTTCGCCTGCCCTGAACGTCTATCAGCGCTTGCCCAGCATCGCCTGGCGCTCCCGCCAGATTTCCTGCACGAACGGATCAGTCACGCCATACAGGCCATGCCCCCGGCGAATGATCAGGTTCGCCGCCAGCAACTCATTGGCCACCGGCTGGATCTCCTCCACCCGCACTTCACGCCCCACGAACGTCGAATACTCCCCCGCCGCCTCGCTGGAAAACACACCCCGCGTCTCGCCATCCACGGAGGCGATCCGGGCGAAAATGGCCTGGGCCAGCACGCCCAGTTCCTCGACCTTCATCAGTTCCAGGTCGGCCGCCGCCGAACGCAGCGTGGCCGCGATCACCGGCAGCACCACATCCGCCCCAGAACCGAGGCTGGGCGAGTGAATCAACTGACGCAGGGCACGGATGAACTCTTCAGGCCGGCTGCCCAGTGTCTTGAACGCTTCGGTCGCCACCTCCAGCGAGGGCAGGTTGTCGAGGCCATCTGCGGCGAGCCGCTGGAGCCAGAACGCGACATAGCCCTCGTCCAGCACCGGATAAGCCACGTTGGTGGCGCCGGCAAACGCCTGGTTACGCCGGGCGGTCAGCTCGTTGACCATGGCCCGGTGCGAGCCGGTGCCGATGAACAGGAAATGCCCAGGCGTCGCGGGCCTTGGGTTGATGGCGTCACGTGCGGCCTTCAGGGCCAGCATCATCTGCTGCCCGTCTTCTGTGGTGATGGCATGCTGCACTTCGTCGACGATCAGCACGACTGTCGCCTTGGCCTGGTCCACCGCTTCGGTCAGCGCTTCGGCGAGTGTCACGCCGCCTGCCTCACCCAGGGTATCGAGGTTGAAACCGAACTTGAAACCGGCCAGCTCCACCTCGGCGCCACGCACGCGCTTGAGACGTTGCATGAACGACGAGGTCGGTGTCTGCAATTCGTGCAGGGCTTTGCGCACGGCAGCCAGCACCAGCTTCACCGGGCTTGTCTGGGTGTCGCTCCACAGGTCGACGTAGATCACCAGTGCGCCCTGTGCCTCCAGGGCCGGGATCAGATCGTTCTTGAGGAAGGTGGTCTTGCCCGTCCGGCGCAGGCCGGACAGGAACAACCCGGAACGCAGGCCGATATCCAGTGCAGAGGGCTTGAGCAGTTGCCTGGCCATATCGGCCGCCAGTTCCGGGCGCAGGAAAATGTCAGCCATGGGTTTATCCTAAATTATGAGTTACCAATAATTATTGGCCTGGAATAATTCCGTGTAAAGCTGCAGTGGCATACGCATCACCTCAAGACTCAACCTCCATAAGCCCCGGCGTGGACTTGCTGAACCCCGCCGTCAGCCACATCAGGTACAACCCGCCACACACCAGCCAAGCCACCCCGGCCAGTATCACCACCGTGCTCAGCAGCGACAGCAGATACAGGTTCACCCCAATCGCCAGCAGCGGAAACACCACGAACCCCACCCCGCTCAACCGCTGCTTGCGCCGCTCACGCAGGTAGTACGCAATCACGCAGACATTCACCGCCGCAAACGCCAGGAACGCGCCGAAGTTGATCAGCGAAGCGGCCGAGCTCACATCCGCGCCGATCCCGATCAACCCCAGCCCGGCAATCAGCAGCAGGTTGAACACCGGCGTGCGCGCTCTGCCCTGCAGCTTGGCGAAATAACGCGGCGGCAGCACGCCTTCGCGGCCCATGAAGTACAGCAAGCGGCTGGCGCTGACCTGCACCGCCAGGCACGAGGCGAAGCCGGCGACGATGCCGCCGAGGTTGACGAAGTCGGCGAAGAACTGCCCACCCACCTCGATCGACAGTGCGTAGGTCGCAGTCTCTGGGTCGGCGAACTGGCCGCCGGGGTGGCTCAGTTGCATCAGGTAGGCCACCGCCGTGAACAGCAGCCCGCCCACGCTGATCACCAGCAGCACCGCACGTGGGATGTCGCGCTTGGGCTGCTCGGCCTCCTCGGCCAGGGTGGTCACGGCGTCGAAACCGAGGAACGAATAGGCGGCGATGGCGGCGGCGGCGGTGAGGCCGGTCAAGGTGCTGTGCTCGTTCCAAACGGGGTGGGTGAAGCCGACCTGGGGCTGGCCGGCCACATAGCGCAGGCAGTAGCCAATGAACAACAGCACCAGGGCCACGCTCAGGACCGTAAGCACTTTGTTCAGGCGGTCGGTCAGGGTCATGCCGCTGACGGTCACCGCCGTGGTCAGGCCGATGTTGATCAGCAGCCAGCCCCAGGTGGGCACCTGCGGGAACTGGGCGTTGAGGAACACCGACTGCAACAGCCAGGCGACCATGGGCATGAACAGGTAGGCCAGCAGCACCGCCCAGCCGACCACGAAGCCGCAACCGGGGCCGAGCAGGCGCTTGGCGTAGTAGTAGGCCGAGCCGGACACCGGGAACAGGCGCGACAGCTTGGCGTAGCTCAGGGCCGACAGCAGCATGGCGCCAGTGGCCAGCAGGAAGGCGCTGGGGGCGATGCCGTCGCTGCGTTCGGAGATCACGCCGAAGATCACCATGGCCAGGCTCGGGCACATGTAGGCCAGGCCGAAGGCGGTCAGGGAGGTCAGGGAGAGTTTTGCGGGGGTGGCGTCAGGCATGGGTGGCCTCCTGGCGCGCAGGGGCAATGCCACGGGCCAGGCCGTGAGCGAAATGAGCCATGGGTCATCCTCTTGTGATTGTTCTAGGAAATTGCCAAGCCGGTCTGCAGCACGCTAAGCAGGTGCAGCAGGTGCAGGAAATACAGCGTGGGAGCGGGCTTGCCCCGCGATGCAGGCAATGTGGTGGATGGCACCGGCCTTGCCGGTGATCGCGGGGCAAGCCCGCTCCCACGCTACGACCGCGCAGCCCGCTACTACGCTACGACCGCGAACCCCGCTCCCACGCTGCGACCACGAAGTCCGCTCTCACGCGGCTTCCAGGTGGTCACGCGCAAGGAAGCTGCCAGCCCAGTATGCGGATCCCCGTGGGGATTCCTATAACGTCGAAGGATTAACCTGGGGGTAATGGCGCGGGGGAATCACGGCGCCGGTTGCAGGCTGGCGAGGTCTTCGCCGGCCAGGAACAGCAGCGAAAAAAGCTCGCTCTGGGAGTTCACGTCCAGCTTGCGGTACACGTTGCGTCGATGGACCTTCACCGTCTCGGCCGACAGCTTGAGCTTGATGGCCGTCTCCTTGTTCGAATGCCCCGACAGGATCAACCGCACCACGTCCAGCTCCCGCGCCGTGAGCACCGACTCAAGTTGCCGGCGCGCCTCGTCGCGCCCCTGGGCCAGGCCCAGCGCGGGCTTGGCCGGTGCGCGCTCGGGCACTTGTTCGAAGTGCAGGCGCTGGCGCAGCAGACCGATCAGCCAGGGGCGTACCAGCTCCAGCTGGGCGATGGCCTGGGCGTCGAAACGTGAGCGCCCGCCCAGCGACAGGCACAGTGTGCGCCCATCGCCCAGGGCCAGGTTGAACTGCACCTCGTCGGCGACCACGTTGTGGGTGAAGTACAGGCGGTAGTAGTCGGTCTGCTGGAACTGCTCCGGGGCCACGTCGGCCAGGCGCACCAGGCCGGTCAGCGGCCGCTCGCGGTTGCTGATGTAGAACGGGTCGAGCAGGTACAGGCCGTTGGCGTACACACTCACCAGCGGGTCGATGCCCTCGCGCTCGTAAGGGCTCTGGTCGAAGATCAGCGGCTTGTCGTGGCTGAACAGCAGCGCCACCCAGGTATCCACCTCGACGAAGTCGCCGAGCAGCATCGCCAGTGTGCGCCAGAAGCTCGGCCGGTCGAGGTGCTCGATGCATTGGCCCACACCCTGGTGCCACGAAAGATCCTGCAGGCTCAAGCTCATGCCCTACCCCCGGGTTAACCCGTCGAAGTGATTGTTTTGCCAGTGATTGTTTTCATACTTGCACCACCCTTCGCAAATGTCACTCGCCCGCGGAAGGGTCGGGCCCAGCGAGACGGATTGCCCATGAAGATCGAAGTGGTACAGACGACAACCCGCGACGGCGACACCGCCCACAACCTGCGCGGTATCCTCGAGGCCCTGGCCCAGTGCGCGCCGGACACCGATATCCTGCTGTTCCCCGAGTCGCACCTGACCGGTTTTCTCACTGAGGACGACGTCGGCATGCTGTCCGAAGCCGTCCACGGCGATGCCGTGCAGGCGGTGGTCGCGGCAGCGCGCCGGCACAATGTCGCGGTGGTGCTGGGGCTGTACGAGAACGACGGTGGCACCTTCTACAACACCACCCTGTTCATCGCCCCTGAAGGCATCCTGCTCACCTACCGCAAGACCCACCTGTGGTTGCCGGAGCACGGCATCGTCGTTCCGGGCAATCGCTTCGCCACCGTCGAATGGCGCGGCGTGCGCCTGGGTCTGTTGATCTGCTACGACAGCGAATTCCCCGAGACGGCGCGGGCACTGAAGGCCTTGGGCGCGCAGTTGATGCTGATCACCGATGGCCTGGCCGAACCGGAGGATCATGTGCACCGGGTGTCGGTGATGGCCAGGACGATGGAGAACCAGGTGTTCGCCGTGGTCGCCAACCGCGTGGGCGATGGGCCGGATGGCTGCGTGTTCGTGGGGGCGAGCCTGGCGGTGGACCCGTATGGCCGCACGCTGTTCGAGGCTGGGCGCGGCGAGTCGAGGCATAGCGTGACCCTGGACCTGTCGCTGATCGGCAAGGCCCGCGCCTTCCATGACTACAGCGCCAACCAGCGCATCCAGTTGCCGGGTGAGCGGATCGAGCATGCCAGTGGCGTATGGGAGCTGGTTATCGATTAAGGGAAAACACGACAGGGCAGGACGCAGAGGATTTCGGATAAAGCTGCCGTAGCCAGAATGAGGCTATCGGCAGCACAGGCACCCACTGACCCGCGGCTGATCAGGATCGTTTCCGAGAAACGTGACCATGACTTCCATTCCCGTTCGTGGGGCAGTGCTTTCACAGCACCATTCGGACTCCACCGACAACCAGCAACAGCTCTTGTCGTCGAACCTGTCCTCAGGATCCCAGGGAAACTTGACCTGAATCCGGGCAAGGCGCCGATCACACCGGCTCTCGTCATCCTCCACGGCAATGACCACGGCGGTCTGATTCTCCACCACCCGGGGCTTGGCATGAACCAGGGGCGGACGATAAAGCACGCCCCACGGCAGCACCGTCTGGCCATCGGCAAACACAAGCACATGGCCTTGGGCACTGTGCTGGAAGTGGAAGCGAATGCCCTCCTCTTCACACAAGCGCTGGACGAAGTGCAGATCCGTTTCGCCATACTGGGTGCAGTAGTCGCGCTCGGGGTAGCTCGCACTCAGCTCGAAGCGATAGGCGTCTCCCACGATCCCATGCTCTTCCAATACCAAGGCGACGATCCTGGGCACTGAGAACTGTTGAAAGATCCGCTGGTTGATGCGGTGACGCAGGTAGGACAAATGCGGCACCAGAGTCAACCTGTAACGCGCCGAACACGGGGCCTGCCCCATCGGCGCGATGTGGTAGATCCGCCCATGGATGCCATTGCCGTTCATGTCGAAGCTGAAGAAGGCCTCGAGGTCGAGGAAGCGTTCAAGGTCCAGGCTAGGCCGTTCGCTGGCCAGTTCCACGTTGAAGAAGAAAGGCCTGTTGGCCACCGCTTCCCCGGTGTAGCCGAGCACCTGGAAATCGTGCTCCACACCTTTGATCGTCAAGTTCAAGTATGTCTTATGGGCTGGGCTGAACATCCGCTGTTCTCCTCCGGCATAAGATGAAATCAGGTGCGCAAGACCATCGCCCGCTACTGCCAAACAGCCGGGTTCCACGAAACGATGGTATTCGCGGGGCGCTGAAGCAATCGGCCGCAGGCAACCCTGTTCAACGCGCTGCCCGATACACCCTTGCACCAGGCAGCTGGCGACACATCAGCTCAGGTCAAACGCCACTCTTCACCTTGGTCCAGACCCGTGTGCGGATCCGCTCCAGTTTCAACGGCAGCGGCTCGAGCGGGATCAACGTGGCAACCGTCTTCTTGTCGGGGTAGATCCACGGGTTGTCCCGCAGCGCCTGTTCGACGAACTGGGTGGCGTCCTTGTTGGCGTTGGGGTACAGGGTGTGGTTCGAGGTCTTGGCGATCACTTCCGGGCGCATCATGTAGTTGATGAACGCCATGCCGGCCTTGGGATGGGGCGCATCCTTGAGCAGCACCAGGTTTTCCGACCACACCAGCGCGCCTTCGCGCGGCAGGCTGTAGCCGATCCGCCGCCCGGTGTTGTTCTTCTCGTTGAGGGCCTGGGCGGCCAGGGCGCCGTTGGCCCAGCCGACCACCGCGCAGATATTGCCGTCGGCCATGTCGGTGTCGATGCGCGACGAGTCGAAATACAGCACGTACGGGCGGATCTTCATCAGCAGGTCTTGCGCCTTCTGGTAGTCCGCCGGGTTGCTGCTGTTGCTGGGCAGGCCCAGGTAGTTCAGGGCAATCGAGATGATCTCGCTGGGCGAGTCGAGCATCGCCACGCCGCAGGATTTGAGCTTGCTGATGTTCTCTTCCTTGAAGATCAGGTCCCAGCTGTCCACCGGCGCCTGGTCGCCCAACGCGGCCTTGACCTTGTCGATGTCGTAGCCGATGCCGGTGGTGCCCCACAGGTAGGGCACGGCGTAGCGGTTGCCGGGGTCGTTGACCGCCAGCTGGGCAAGGATATCGGGGTCGATATGCGAAAGATTACCCAGTTGCGCGCGGTCCAGCGGCTGCAGCACGCCCGCCGCGATCAGGCTGGGCAGCACGTTGGAAGTGGCCACCACCACGTCATACCCGGTGCGCCCGGCCATGACCTTGCTCTGCATGATGTCGGCGCTGTCGAACGCGTCCATGTGCACGCGGGTGCCGGTTTCCTGCTCGAACGCCTTCGGCGTCTCCGGTGCGAGCAGCCCGAACCAGTTGTACAGGTGCATCCCGGGCTCGGCGGCCAGCACCGAGGTACTGATCCCCGCACAGAGCAGCGAGGCCGAAAAAAGGGTTCGCAAACGTGACCGTCTCATGCAACATCCTTATCGAATCGATGTATCTTCACGGCCATCCTAGGCCCAGTGAGCGACTATACCGGGCAGGACCGGATAGTAAATACCTCGGAATACTTACCTCTGACCCGCGAATGCCTAACCCAAAAGGGGTAGATAATGCCGTTCGACCTGCAAAGCCTGGCCTGGCACCGATCGATCGGCAAGCTGATCATGCAGCTGGACCGTCCGGCGTTCTGGAGTTCGCTGGTTAGGGTGTTGAACGAGTACGTGCAGATCGACAACTGGGTGGTGCTGATCTTCGCCAACCAGCAAGTGGAAGTGGTGAGCTTGCCCGAGGTGGCGGATGCCGAAGAGGTCAACGCGTTCATCCATCGTTATGTGAAGGGGCTCTACCTGCTGGACCCGTTCTACATCGCCAATCGGGAAAACCCGCAGAGCGGGTTCTTCCACCTGCTGGATATCGCGCCGGAGTACTTTCTCGAAACCGAGTACTACCACCAGTACTTCGCGCACTACATCTCGGCCGATGAAGCACAATACAACGTTCAGCTCGACGCCGACCGCACGCTGTGCATCTCCATTGGCAGCAAGGCGCGCTTCAGCCAGGAGCAGATCACCATCCTCGACCTCATCAAGCCCTGGGTGACGGCCTTGATGCACCAGCGCATGGCCTTTGAAGTGGACGTCGAGAAGGACCTTGCCGAGGCACCGCCCTGGCAGGAAACACTGAGCCAGCTGGGCGCGCAGATCACCACCCGTGAAAGCGATGTGCTCAGGCTGCTGCTGAGCGGTTTCTCCAACAAAGAGATTGCCGGGAAACTTTCACTCTCGGCGGAAACGGTGAAAGTGCACCGCCGGAATATTTACGCCAAGTTGAACATCAAGTCACAGTCTGAATTGTTTGCTCGGTTCTTTGTGCCCAAGCCGGATGCATTCTGTACCCGTTGAAGTCAGGCTTTTTGACTGACGCTGCTCCCTGTCCATCCGGTGCTTTGCAGCAACAACAGGGCAAACACCGCGCAGCCCAGCAATGGCCATCCCAGAAACACCTTGAACCACAGCGACCCTGGAAACCAGCACATGATCGCCAGGTTCGCTACGACCCCGCAGCCCAGCCCCGCCCAGGCCGAGCCGATCCATTCCGGCGCCCGGGTGCTGCGCAGGAAATGCCGGTACAGCTTTAGCCCTGTGTTCACGCCGACAAGGCCTACGATCAACACAATGACCAACCCAATGCGATTCAGTTGATAGTCCCAAGGGTCATTGAACCCGTTATAGATCATCCCCGGGAGCAAGAACACGGCGAATGTGGTGCAGTATCCCGTTACCAAAAACACGGGCAGCACCACGACCAACCCCAATAGCCGAATGGCCAGTTTCCTGAGTACGGAAGGGGTATCGCTCATATCGACTGTCCTTGTCATTCGAGAACCAACGGCCCGCAGCCTCATGGCTCGGCGGCGCAAACTACCACAGCCGGGCTTCATGCACGAGCGCGTGCCAGTCCGGTGATGGGCTGCGTAGCAGCCCCAATGCCGCTTGCTGGATCCTGCACCGAATACAGGCTGTCGATGACCAGCGCCGCCAGCCCGATCAGGCACAGTACCCCGACGCCATAACTCACCGTCCGCCACGGCTGGATGCCCGCCAGGTAAGTCACCGTATGCGACACCCTCGCCACGGTGAATACCCCGCACAGCCAAGCCGTCATGACAACGGGCGCCTCCAGCACCACCGCCAGGCCGCCCAGCGCGAGGAACATCGGAATGTTCTCCAGATCGTTGCGCCAGGCCTGCATGGCCCGCGTGACCTGCGGCAGCTCCGCAGGGCAAGCCAAACGCTTGAACACCGCCGCATCCTCGCTGTTGGTGAAGGCCAGGAAGCGCAGGCGGAAGTAACCCTGGTAGCAGGAAATCGCCAGCATCTTGAAGAACAGCACCACTACGCAGCAGGCGTAGACCGCGAGAGCGCCGCTCATGCCCCGCGTCTCTGCGCAAAGCCCTTGACCACGATGTACAGCAGCGGCCCCAGGGAAACAAACACCGCTGTCAGCAACAGATAGGGCATGACGCCGAGCAACGATCCGCCTCGCTGGCGCTGGTCGCTGACCATCCACACACAGCCCAGCCCAGCCATCACATACAGGTCAATAACGACTTGAGCTGTATCCGGCCGGGATATCAGTTCAAGGCCAAAGGCGATAAGCGATTGATCAACAATCATAAGGGTCCAGCCGGTGTACAGGGTAAACAACACCAATACGGGCAGCGTGATCCATTCAGCTTTCATTGTCCGACTCCTTGGCAGGGACCTGTAGGAGCGGGCTTGCCCCGCGATGCAGGCGCCGCGGAGCCTGGCACCCGTGACGCGGGTGATCGCGGGGCAAGCCCGCTCCCACGCAGCCCCAGTCAAATCAAAGAATTATGTTTTGTTCCATGACCGCGATCCTGCTTTCACGGTAGTGATAGAGTCGTCCCCGCCTCAATGACCTCACAGGTCATGGACGCTTCAGCCAAGGACAGCCAGAGTCGATGCATGAGCCCTTCTCCGTTTCACGCCACGCAAACACCCGCCTTCAACGATGCCGGAGAGCACCTGCGCCGTCTGCGTCGTAAGGCCGGCCTCAGCCAGCTCGACCTGGCGCTGTTGGCGGGCCTGTCGCAACGCCACCTCAGCTGTGTGGAAACCGGTCGCGCCAAGGCCAGCCCAAGCACACTGCATGCCCTGCTCAGCGCGTTGGCAGTGCCGCTCGAACACTGCAACGAAGTGTTCCTCGCAGCAGGCTACGCGCCGCGCTATGCAGCCACGGCACCCGACGCTCCGGCCATGAAGATGGTGCTCGACGCGCTGGAGCACATCCTGCAGGCCAACAACCCCGCACCGGCCATCGTCATCGCCAGCAACTGGGACATCACTGCGGCCAATGCCAGTGCCGGGTTGCTGTTCACCATGGCCGGGGTACCGACGAGCAGCACCTCGGGCCTCAACCTGCTGGACACACTGCTACGCCCGGGCGGACTGGGGGATCATCTGGTCAATGCCGATGAGATACGGGCGATCGCCTGGCAGCGGGCGGCCAGGGAGGCGATGGGCAATCGTGACCTGGCGCGGCGGCTACAAGGCTTGCCCGTGCCTCCCGCCATAGCGCCGGACACGCCGCTGTCACCGGTGGTGCTGACGCGGGTACGGGCAGGCGAAGGTGAGCTGAGGTTTCTGTCCACCTTCACCTCCTTCGGCATGCCACAGGACATCACGGTGGCCTCGCTGCGCATCGAACACCTGGTGCCGGCCGACGGCACCACGTGGCGAACTATGACGGCGGCCTATGATCAATGGCTGGCTCGGCATCACCGACGATGAACCCGATGATGATCGAGCCGCAACATCTGGCCAAACTACGGGGATTCAAGCCTGTGCGCCCTGCCCCGCCACCTCTGCGCCATCCAGCACCATGCCCTCGCGCATCCGCTGCGCATCCCGGCTGAAACACCGCGAGGCCGCCAGCAGGAACACCATGGTCAGCAACAGGGCCACGGGGATCAGGTACATCGCGTCATGCAGACCCTGGGCCTTGAACGCTTCGCTCATCGCCACCTCGCCCGCCGCCGCCATGGCCGCTCCGGCAAAGTGGTCCGACAGCCCACCGACCACCACTGGCCCCAGGCCGCCACCCAGCAGGTAGAGCCCGGCGAAGAACAGCGCCATGGCCGTGGCCCGCAGGCGCGGCTGCACCACATCCTGGATGGCGGTGTACACGCAGGTGTAGAAGTTGTACGAGAACAACCAGCCGATCCCGAACACCGCCACAAACACGCCCAACTCGATACGCCCGGCATGCAGCGCCCAGGCGGTGCACAAGGTAGCGCCCAACATGCTCAGCGCGGCGAACACCAGACGTCCGTTGGCAAAACGCTGGTGTACCTTGTCGGCCACCCAGCCGCCAAGGGTCAGGCCCACCAGGCCGCTCAGGCCGACGATCATCCCGGTGGCCACCGCGGCGTCGTGCAGCGGCAATGCGAAGTAGCGCTGCAACATCGGCACCATGAACGAGTTGCAGGCATACGAGGCGAAGTTGAAGGTCAGCCCCGCCAGCACCAGCCAGGCGAAAGTGGGCACGCTGAGCACCCGCCGCAGGGGGCGGTCCAGCGGGGCCTGGGCGGTGGCCACCGTCTCCGCCGCGCCGCGCGCGGGCTCGCGGATCATGAAGATGAACAGCGCCAGCAGCACGCCAGGCACGGCGGCGATGAAGAACGGCGCGCGCCAGCTGTCGAAGGCCTGGACCATCGCACCGATGGTGAAGAACGCCAGCAACAGGCCCAGCGGCAGGCCGAGCATGAAGATGCCCATCGCCCGTGCCCGCCGTCCGGCCGGGAACAGGTCACCGATCAGCGAGTTGGCGGCCGGCGCGTAGCTGGCCTCGCCGATGCCCACGCCCATGCGTACCAGCAAAAAACTCCAGAAACTGCCGACCATGCCGTTGACCGCCGTCAGCCCGCTCCACGCCAGCAGGCCCCAGCCCATGAGCTTGCTGCGTGAACCCGTGTCGGCGATACGCGCCAGCGGCAGGCCGGCGATGGCATAGACCAGGGTGAAGGCGGTGCCGATGATGCCGATCTGGAAGTCGCTCAGGTGCCACTCCAGGCGGATCGGCTCTATGACGATGGCGGGGATGGTGCGGTCGAAGAAGTTGAACAGGTTGGCCAGGAACAGCAGGAACAGGATGCGCCAGGCGTTGGATGCTTGGGTGGCGGTGGGCATAGTCGGGTCCCTCGTTATTGTTGTTCGGGGCTTCCAGCACGCCTTTGCAATCTAGAGGGACATCAGGCCATCGTCTGCCAACATTGATCGCGCTGATAGCAGCCGATGGACCTCGACAAGCCCGCCATCAATGCCCACAACCAACGCCTGGACGCGCACCGTCCACCCAGGATGGACACTCACCAAAGCGCGATGTCGTAGGTCAGGTACACACGGTTGCTATCGCGACCTCGGGCGAAGTCGGAACGATAGACATAGTTACGCAACCTCACCCCCAGGCCTTTGAGCGGGCCACCCTGGACCACGTAGGCCAGTTCGGCGTCACGCTCCCATTCCTTGATACCCGCCTCCCCGGCGCGACCGTTGTCGCCGCTGAGGTAACGCGTCATGAAGGTCAGCCCGGGCACCCCTGCGGCGGCGAAGTTGTAGGCATAGCTGGCCATCCAGGTTTTTTCCTGCTCCTCGATGAACTTGCCGATACCGACGTTGCTGAACGAATACACCGTTGCGCCGCTGATATAGGGCAGCCCCGCCTCGCCATCAAGCACCTGGTAGCCGGCACCGACCGTATGCCCGGAATGCGCATACGCCAGTTGCCCGCTGTACAGGTCGTTGTCGATGGCGCCGCCATGGGCGGCACCGCTGTCGCGGCTTCTGAAGTAGCGCAGGTCGGTGGTCAGCACACCGCCGGCCAGCGGCAGGTCATGCACCAGGCCGGCGAAGTCCTGGCGATAGAAGCCGTCGAGCTGGGCGTGGAAGTAGCTCAGGCGCAGCGGCTTGCCCACCGCATAATCGGCACCGACGTAGGAGAAATCACCGGACGCGTTGCCGCTGTAGCCATCCAGGTACAAGCCGGTGCTGTCCGAGGAGTCGCGCAACTTGAACTTGTCCAGGTGACCGGCGGTGAGGCTCAACCCATCGATGTCGGTGCTGGTCAGCTGCGTGCCCTGGTAAGTCTGCGGCAACAACCGCGCGTCGTTGTAGACCAGCACCGGGGTCTTGGGCAGCAAGGTGCCGTGCTTGATCACGGTCTGGCCCAGGCGCGCCTTGGCGGTCAGGCCGGCGCTGCTGAATTCGTCCGCGGCCCGACCGTCGTCGTGCACCGGCAACAGGCCGCTGCCGCTGCGACCGCGTCCGGAGTCCAACCGCACGCCCACCAGGGCCAGGGCATCGAGCCCAACGCCCAAGGTGCCTTGGGTGAACCCGGACTGGTAGTCGAGCAAAAAGCCCTGCGCCCACTCGGTCCGCTCATGCTTGGCGGAGGCCGCCGCGCGTGGGGACAGGCCCTGCTCGTCACGGAAGTTCTCGTTGAAATAGACGTTGCGCAGCTGCAGCTTGAGCTTGCCGTCGTCGACGAATCCGCCAGCGCCGGCAACGGGCAACCAGCCGCAGAGCAGGCCACAGGTGGCCCCACGGAAAACACTTCGGAACATGATCGGTACTCTGTTGTTGTTCTTGGATGAGCGGTGGGTGGGCGCCGCGCGGCGCCCGGTGATTCACACGAAGAAAGACAAGGCACCTGTGAGCAGCGCCAGCGCGGTGATCACCAGCGAGGTAAGCACCGCCCACTTGACGGTGGCTTTCTGGAAGTCGCCGATATCGCGGTCGACCATCCCCACCAGCAACAGGGTCGAGGCTACCAACGGGCTCATCAGGTGCACCGGCTGCCCCAGTACCGAGGCCCGGGCGATTTCCACCGGGTCGATGCCATAGGCCGCGGCCGCGTTGGCCAGGATCGGCACCACCCCGAAGTAGTAGGCGTCATTGGACAGTACGAAGGTCAGCGGCATGCTGGTCAGCGCCACCACCAGCGGGAACCAGTGGCTCCAGGCGTCGGGGATCCAGTCCACCAAGGTCTGGGCGAGGGCGTCGACCATTTTGGTGCCGGAGAAGATGCCGGCGAATATGCCGGCGGCGAACACCAGCAGCACGACGGTCATGGCATTGCCCGAATGGGCGAGAATGCGCTCCTTCTGCAGCTCCAGTTGCGGATAGTTGATCATCAACGCGGCGACGAAACCGATCATGAACAGCAGCGCGGAATGCATCACGCCCATCACCAGCGCGGTCATCACGGCGATCACCAGCATCAGGTTCACATAGGCCAGGCGCGGACGCTTGTGTGGGTTGTCGCCTAGGATCTCCTTGATGTAGCAATTGCCGCCCCCTGACGCCAGGGTGACATTGCCGATGCGCCGACGCTCGGCGCGCCCCAACAGATAGGCGGTGAACACCACCCAGGCCGCGCCGCCGATCACGGTGGGCAGCATCGGGATGAAGTATTCGGTCGCATCCAGGCCAAGGGCGGCGATCGCGCGGGTGGCAGGCCCGCCCCAGGGGCTCATGCCGCTCATGATACTCAGCGATAGCATCGACACCGTGGCCAAAATCATCGGGTTCATGCCGATGCGTTTGTACAGCGGCAGCATCGCCGCGCAGGTGATCATGTAGGTGGTGGTGCCGTCGCCGTCGAGGGCAACCAGCAACGACAGCAGCGCGGTGCCTATGGCGATCTTGATCGGATCGCCGTTCACCCGCTTGAGAATCTTGCGGATCAAAGGGTCGAACAGGCCGGCATCGATCATCAGGCCGAAGAACAGGATGGCGAACAGCAGCAACGCCGCCGAGGGTGCCACCATCTTCAGGCCATCGAGCATCATCTTGCCGAGCTCGGGAGCGAAACCGCCGATCACGGCAAAAACGATGGGTACCACTGTGAGCGCGACGATCGGCGACAGGCGTTTGCTCATGATCAGGTAGGTGAACGTCACCACCATGATCAGGCCCAGGAGTGCGAGCATGGTTTTTTCTCTTGTTTTTATTCTGTGTTTGGCCGCCCGACGCGCAGGCGGCCCCCTGCCCCACCCGGCATCGCAGGGATGCTGGGGGGAAGTCTACTGCAACATGGGAGCGATAACCGGTTGGTCAGCCGTGCCGGGGAGGCTGCGCGGACCACTCGGGGTGAGCGTCGACGGCTTCGTCGGCCGCCGATGGCGCGCCGTCGAGGCGGCGCAGCAAGGTTTCGCGATCGCAGGCATGCTCCGACAGCGAGATGACCACGGTGGCCACGGCGTTGCTGGCCAGGCTGGTCAGGGCCCGCGCCTCGGACATGAAGCGATCGATACCGATCAACAAGGCAAGCCCGGCCAGCGGTATGTCGTGAATGACCGTGAGGGTCGAGGCCAACGCCACGAAGCCGCTGCCGGTCACGCCGGCGGCCCCCTTGGACGACAGCAGCATGATTGCCAGCATGGTTACCGTCTGCCCGAGGGTCAGGTCGATGTTGCAGGCCTGCGCGATGAACACGGCCGCCAGCGACAGGTAGATGGCGGTGCCATCGAGGTTGAAGGAATACCCGGTTGGCAGCACCAAACCCACCACGCCTTTGCGACAACCGAGCCGCTCGAGCTTTTCGAGCATGCGCGGCAGCACCGGCTCGGTGGACGAGGTACCCAGCACCACCAGAAATTCTTCGCGGAAATAGCGCAGCAGCTTCCAGAGGCTGAAGCCATGGGCGCGACAGATGCCGCCCAGCACAACCAGGACGAAGAAGGCGCAAGCGATGTACAGCGTGCCCACCAGCTTGGCCAGGGCGCCGAGGGAGGTGACGCCGTATTGCCCGACGGTGAAGGCCAGCGCACCGAACGCACCGACCGGGGCGAAACGCATCAGGTAACCGAAGATACGGAACACCATGATCGAGACCGACTCCAGCACCGCAAGGACGGGCCGGCCCTTCTCGCCCATGGACGACAGGGCGAAGCCGCTGAGTACGGCGATGAACAGCACCGGCAGCACCTCACCCTTGTTGAAGGCACCGATGAATGTCTCCGGAATGATGTGCATGAAGAAGTCGACCACGCCCAGTTTCGCCGCCGAGGCGGCGTATTGGCCCAGGCCCTCTGTACTCAGGGTGGCAGGATCGATGTTCATGCCGGCGCCGGGCCGGAACAGGTACACCGCCGCCAGGCCGATCACCAGGCTGATCACGGTCAGCAGCAGGAACAACAGCAAGGTCTTGCTCATCAGGCGCCCCAGGGAGCGCTTGTCGGTCATGCCGGCTATGCCGGTGACGATGGTGCAGAACACCACTGGCGCGATCATCATCTTGATCAACTTGATGAAGGCGTCGCCCAGGGGTTTGAGGGCAACGGCCTGTTGCGCCCAGAAGTGGCCGACCACCACGCCCAGCAGGACGGCGCAGAGGATCTGGAAATACAGGGATCTGGCAAGTTTCATGAGGCATCACCCATTGTTGAAATTGTGCGGATGCGCTTGTTGCTGAAGCCACGCTGATGGTGGCGGCGGCCTGGGTCTATCCCGCCAGCCTGCGCGAGGACGGGGCATAGACGAACCCTGAGAAAAGCCGACGGGCGGTACGCACCACCGATGCCTGCAGGGTCTTGCCATCGACGCCGCTACGCGACAGCGCCACGTCGATGCCACCACTGGGATGTTCGATGCGCACCTGCTCCAAGTGTTGTGCCCCCTCGCCGAGCAGGTCGCCGACCACCGTACCGGCGCTGACGCAAGCCGTGGCCAACCCGACGGCGCCGGTGATCGCCAGGGCCCGGTGGCAATTGTGCGGCATGAAATAGCGCACCTGCACTGTACCGTCATGCCGAGGTGGCGCGACCAGCACCGGCTTGGGAATCACCATGCCGCTGACATCACCCAGGCCCATGGCCTTGCCAGCCTTCAGGCGCAAGGCTTCCAGGCGCTGCAGCAAGGCATTGTCGGCATCCAGCTCGGCCGGGGTTTCCGAGCCGGTCACGCCCAGTTGCCGGGCGTCGACGATCATCATGGGCATCGCCATGTCGATGCAGGTGACCGGCACGCCGTCGATCACATCCTGAGGTTTGCCCGTAGGGAACAGCTTGCCGGTCTTGCTGCCCACTGCATCGAGGAACGTCAGGTGCACCGGGGCCGCCGTGCCAGGGACGCCGTCGATCGCCGTGCGCCCTTCGTAGCGCACGATGCCACCAGGCGTTTGCACCAGTGAATCGACGAAGGTTCCGGTATTGAGGTTGCGGATGCGTACCAGGGTCTTGCCGTCGTTGGCCTTGACCAGCCCTTGCTCGATGGCGAACGGCCCGACGGCGCACAGCATGTTGCCGCAGTTGGGCGCGGTGTCGACGCGCCGCTGGGCGACCATCACCTGGACGAACAGATAGTCGACATCGGCATCGGCGTGCAACGACGGGCTGATGATCGCCACTTTGCTGGTCTGCGGGCTGCCGCCACCGATGCCGTCGATTTCCAGCTCGTGTCCGGAGCCCATCAGGTTGATCAGCAACTCGTCGCGCTCGACCACGTTTGCAGGCAGGTCCCAGGCGTGGAAGAACGGCCCTTTGGAGGTACCGCCGCGCATGAGTACGCAAGGAATTCGTTGCATGATTTCGCACTCTTGTTGATCAATGGACATCATTGATGTTGTGAGCAAAAGAGTGACAGGGATGGATAAATCAATCCAATGCAAATATCGTAGTCATTATTGCGATGCAAGCATCAATAATCGAACGGCCCACTGAGCGATGCCTGATGGAATATGAACTGCAAGATATAAGATCTTTCGTGAAAATCGCCGAACTTGGCAGCTTTCACGAGGCTGCAGAAGCGCTGCACTTGTCCCAACCCGCCCTGAGCCGACGAATCAAGAAGCTCGAGGAAGGGCTCGGTACTTCGTTACTCGAACGCACTACGCGCCGGGTCAGCCTGACGAGCGTGGGTCGGGATTTCCTGCCCAAGGCCAGGCGCCTGCTGGATGATTTCGAGGATTCGATCCTGAGCATCCGCGAACTGGCCGAGCGCCAGACGGGGCAGGTCACCCTCGCTTGCATTCCCACGGCAGCGTTCTACTTTCTGCCCTCGGTGATCCGCGACTACAACGCGCAGTACCCGAAGATCCGCATCCGCCTGCTGGACCTCAGTGCCAACGATGGGCTGGAAGCCGTACTGCGCGCAGAGGCCGATTTTGGCATCAACATGATGAGTGGCCAGCATCCGGACATCGAGTTCGTCTCGCTGGTACAGGAGCATTTTGTGCTCGCATGCCGCCGGGACCACCCGTTGGCCAAGCGCGAGTCGGTGACCTGGGCCGAACTGGCCGACTACCGCTTGATCGGGGTCGGTCGCCTGAGCGGCAACCGCATGTTGCTCGATCATGCGCTAGCCGGCCTGAACCTTCGTCCTCAATGGTTCTACGAGGTCCAGCACCTGTCGACCTCGCTGGGCATGGTCGAGGCCGGGCTGGGGGTCTCGGCCATGCCTAGCCTGGCCATGCCCAGCGCCGACCATCCGACGTTGGTCAGCGTGCCGCTGGGCGAGCCGCAGGTCAGCCGCACGCTGGGCTTGGTGTTTCGTCGCGGTGCGTCGCTGTCGCCGGCGGCCGAAAAGTTCGTATCGATCCTCTTGCAGCAATGGCCCAATCGCTGACCCCTGGACCGATGGCATGCCGGATCCGCGCAAAGTTCATCAGCACCTGCGCCACGGAGTGCATAACGTATGCGGCTGTTGACCGCCCTTGAAATCCAGGGTGCTCTGTTCACTTGTCCCTGCGGAGTTTTCCTTGGCCTCGCCTGCTCATGAACGTTCGCTCGATGGGTTGAATTTTTTCCTGGCCGATGTCCGTGATGGGCTTGGGCCCTACCTGGCGATCTACCTGCTGGCGGTGCACCATTGGGAGCCCGGCAGCATCGGCCTGGTCATGACCTTGGCCAGCGTCACGACATTGCTGACCCAGACGCCAGCTGGCGCGCTGATCGACAGGACCACGGCCAAGCGCGCCGTGATGGCCATCGCCGCGCTGCTGGTGACCGGCAGTTGCCTGGTGCTGCCCTGGGTCACCAGCGTCGCGCTGGTGACGTTGACCCAAGCCATCAGCGCGCTCGCCGGTTCCGTGTTCGCACCGGCCATCGCTGCCATTTCACTGGGCCTGACCGGGCCCCGGGCATTCACCCGGCGCATGGGCCGCAACGAAACCTTCAACCATGCCGGCAATGCCTGCTCGGCGGTGCTCGCCGGCGGGCTGGCCTACCTGTTCGGACCGGTGGCGGTGTTCTACCTGATGGCGGCGATGACTGTGGCCAGCCTGATCGCCATCAGCCGAGTGCCGGCGACAGCCATCGACCATGACCTCGCGCGCGGCCTTGACCCGCGGCCGCCGGGCCAGCATGCCCACCCCGCCGGCCTTGCCGTACTGTTGCACAATCGCCCCTTGCTGCTGTTCGCCGTGTGCTGCGCGCTGTTCCATCTGGCCAACGCGGCAATGCTTCCGCTGGTGAGCCAGAAGCTGGCTCAGGCCAACCTGCAGTTGGCCACGCCGCTGACCTCGGCGTGCATCGTCGCGGCGCAGCTGGTGATGGTGCCCATGGCGCTGCTGGCCGGCGCCAGGGCCGACCGCTGGGGACGCAAGCCGCTGTTGCTCGCCGGCTTTCTGATCCTGCCGCTGCGTGGCGTGCTTTACGTGATGTCGGACGATCCGTTCTGGCTGGTGGCCGTGCAATTGCTCGATGGCATCGGCGCCGGACTGTTCGGGGCATTGTTCCCGGTAGTGGTCAAGGACCTCACCCAAGGCAGCGGGCGCTTCAATGTCAGCCTTGGCGCATTGTCCACGGCCTTCGGCCTGGGCGCGGCGCTAAGTCCCGGTGTCGCGGGGCTGGTGGTACAGTCCGCAGGCTACGACGCGGCATTCCTGACATTGGCGGGCATCGCGACTGCAGCGTTGCTTCTGCTTTGGCTGGCCATGCCGGAGACCCGCCGACCTGCCAGCGATGCCAACGCCGAGCAAGCCCCTCCCCTTCACTCCCCTTCCGGAAACTGAGTCCTCGCATGCCTGTCGCTGAGTCATCCCTGATCATCTGGTCGGTTGCGGCCGCGGCCACCGCCCTGGTCATCCTTCGGCCGGGACGCGTGCCCGAATATGTCTGGGCGATGGGCGCCGCCTTAGGGCTGACGGCCTGCGGCCTGATCCCATGGCGCCTGGCCTTGGCGGCAATCGCCGAAGGAGGCGATGTCTACCTGTTCCTGACCGGCATGATGGTGCTGGCCGAGCTGGCTCGCCAGGAAGGCTTGTTCGACTGGCTGGCCAGGTACGCGGTGCAGCATGCCAGGGGCTCGGGCCAACGCCTGTTCGACCTGGTATTCCTGGTCGGTACACTGGTCACCGTGTTCCTGTCCAATGACGCCACCGCTGTGGTGCTGACACCGGCCGTGTATGCGGCGTGCAAGGCGGCCAAGGCCGAGCCGCTGCCCTACCTGTTCATCTGCGCCTTCATCGCCAATGCCGCCAGCTTCGTGCTGCCCATCTCCAACCCGGCCAACCTGGTAGTCTTCGGCAGCCAGATGCCACCGCTGCTGGAATGGCTGCGCCAGCTCACCCTGCCCTCGCTGGGCGCCATCGCCATGACCTACCTGGTACTGCGCGTGACCCAGCGCAAGCGCATCCGTCAGCCGCTGGCCGTGGCCATCGAGATGCGCCCCCTGTCGGCCGGCGCCCGGCTTTGCGCGCTGGGCCTGATGTTCACCGGCACCCTGCTGTTGACGGTATCGGCACTGGACGTGCCGCTAGGGCTGCCGACATTTTGCGCAGGCATGGCCACCACCGGGTTGATCCACCTGCGTCAGCGGCGCAACCCGGCGCCGTTGCTGCGTCACGTGGCCTGGGGGGTCCTGCCCTTGGTCGCAGGATTGTTCGTGCTGGTGGAAGCCGTGGCCCACACCGGCGTGATCGACCGTCTTGCCCAATCGTTGGCCGCCCTGGCGCAACAGTCGGCAGGCACGGCAAGCTGGACGGCGGGCGTGACTGCGGCCGTGGCCAGCAACCTGATGAACAATCTGCCCACCGGCCTGATCGCCGGTTCCATCGGCCACCTCGTCGAACTGCCCCGGCAGACCACCGCCGCCTTGCTTATCGGCGTCGACCTGGGACCGAACCTGTCGATCACCGGCTCCCTGGCCACGCTGCTGTGGCTGGTGGCGATCCGCCGCGAGGGCGAGCATGTCGGCGCATCGAGTTTCTTGCGTCTGGGCGTGCTGGTAATGCCCCCGGCACTGCTGGCGGCACTGTTGCTGCTGGCCGTCTGAACCCGGCCTTCAGAACACCACCGAACGCCGCTGCTCCGCTGTCGCCACCACCCTGCCGCGCTTGAGCACCATCAGCCGCGCGGGCAGGTCGAGGATCACGTCGCTGACACGGTGGGTGTCCATCAGCACCAGGTCCGCGTCGTTGCCCACCGCCAAGCCATGGCTCTGCAAACCCAGGGCCTTGGCCGGGTTGCTGGTGAGCATCGGCAGCACCGTGGCCTGGTCGTCCGCCCCGCCCAGGTGACAGGCGGGGATGGCCAGCTGCGCGATATGCAGCAGGTCGCCGGTGCCGTAGGGAGTGAAGGCATTGCGGATGTTGTTGGTGGCCAGGCACACGTTCACTCCGCCATCGCGCAAGGCTCGCACCGGGGTCAGGGTGCGCCGCACATTGTGGCTGTCGCCACGGGCGCCCAGGTGCAGGTCGGTGGCCGGCAAGCACATCACGCTGATGTCGGCTTCGCGCAGCAGCGCGATGATACGCGACTGGCGCGCTGGTTCGACGGCCGCCAGGCTGGTCAGGTGGCCGACGCTGACGCGCCCTTGGTAGCCTGCCGCGAGGGTCCGGCGGGCCACGTATTCGATGGTCATGTGCTCGGCGTCGTCGGCGAAGTCCTGGTGCAGGTCGATGTCCTTGCCATAACGCTGGGCCAGGTCGAAAACGAAATCAATGTGCTCGTGGGGCGATACGTCGTTGTAGGGAATGCCGCCGACCACATCGGCGCCCTTCTCCATCGCCTCGACCATCATCGCTTTCATGCCGGGCAACTTGAGGATGCCTTCCTGGGGAAAGGCGACCACCTGGATATCGATGACATCGCGGAATGTTTCCCGTAGCTGCAGCACCACATCCAGGCCAGTAAAACCCTGGGCGGGGTCGAACTCGGCGTGGGCACGGACATGGGTGGTGCCGGCCTGCACCAGCGCGCGCAACACCTGGGTCGAGCGCTCGCGGATGTCTTCGCGGGTGAGCGTGGGCTTGAGCTCGGCGGTGACGGCGATCGCTTCCTTCAAGGTGCCGGAGCGGTTGGCCTTGCGTTGCATGACATTGGCTTTTTCCAGGTGCAGGTGGCCTTCGACGAAGCCTGGGATCAGGACATTGCCATTGCCTTGGATTTCCTGGGTTGCCGTTGCGGTGATCGTCGGGGCGATTTCAGTGATCTTGCCGTTGTGCACGGCCACATCCATCAAGGGTTTTGCATCGTCGATGCGGACATTTCTGATGATCAGGTCCATGCCGTCGTTTCTCGTAATCAGTCATTACGGTCGACACCCTGTACTCGCGATGTTGGACAACGCGGTGGATGGCTCCGGCCTTGCCGGTGTTCGCGGGGCAAGCCCGCTCCTACAGGGGGCCAATATCGTCTGTAGAAATGGCCCGGCCACCCTGTGGAGACCGGGCCATGTCCCTATGGGCGAATCAGAACGGTTTGGTCGGCAGGTACTTGCCATCCAGGGTGATCACAGCGCGGGAACCGCCTTCCGGATCATCGACCTTCTTCACATCCAGCTTGAAGTTGATGGCGCTGATGATGCCGTCGCCGAACTTCTCGTGGACCAGCGCCTTGAGCGTGGTGCCGTACACCTGCAGCATCTCGTAGAAGCGATAGATCGTCGGGTCGGTCGGCACGCCACCTTCGATACTGCCGCGCAGTGGGATGGTCTGCAGCAGTGCGATGCCGTCGGCGTCCAGACCGAGCTTGTCACCCACCACCTGGGCGGCGCTGGCCGGCAGCGGGTGCTGGCCCAGCAGCGCGGCGGTGACGAAGGCTTCGGACAGGCCGGTGCCATCGGTGATCTGGGCGAACGACAGGTCCTTGCGGGCCTTGGCCAGGAGGATGACCTCGCTCAGGGCAAGACGGGCGTTCTGGCTGATTTGCGACTGGATCATGGGAGTGTCTCCTTGGGTTGAAAATCGGGTTCAGGCAACGTGCCGGGAAGCGTGGGAAACAGCGCGGACGTCTGGGTTGTCCGCCAGGGATACGAACTGGCCGGTGCGTCCGTCGAAGGCGTCGATGCGGCCGCTCTCGATGTCGTAGATCCAGCCATGCAGGGCCACGCGGCCCTCTTCCAGGGCCAGGCGCACCGAGGGGTGGGTCTGGATGTTGGCCAGCTGGGCGATCACGTTCTCTCGCACCATGGCCTCGACCTTGGCGTGAGGGGTTTGATGCGGGCGGGCTTCGTTGACCACACGGGCGGAGTCGGCGTAGCGCAACCAGCCGGCCACGGCGGGCATGTGGTCCAGGCACTTGCAGGTGGCGATGGCAGTCATGGCGCCGCAGTCGGAGTGACCGCAGATGACGATATCGGCCACTTGCAGGGCGGCGACGGCATACTCGACCGAGGCCGACACCCCGCCGGGTTCAGGGCCGTAGGACGGCACGATGTTGCCGGCGTTGCGGATGACGAACAGGTCGCCCGGCTCGCGCTGGGTGACCAGCTCGGGCACCAGGCGGCTGTCGGAGCAGGAGATGAACAGCGCCCGCGGGCTTTGCTGGGTGGCCAGGTCCTTGAACAGCTTGACTCGCTCGGGGAAGGCGTCGCGCTGGAACTTCAGGAAGCCGTCGATGATGTCTTGCATGGCTGATGCCTCAGTGTCGCGGTGTGTGAGGCAAAGGTTAGGCGGTGCGTTACATAAGGTAAAAGTCTCATTTATGATGAATGGCATCAGATTATCTTATGGAGAGAAGCATGCTCGCCCGGCATATCCAGTACTTTCTCGCGGTCGCGCAACACCATAGCTTCACTCGGGCGGCGGCAGCCCTGCACGTCTCCCAGCCCGCGCTTTCGCAGCAGGTCAGGCAACTGGAGGAAAGCCTGGGGGCGCAGTTGTTCGATCGCTCGGGGCGCACGACTCGGCTGACCGATGCCGGCGAGGTCTATCTGCGCTATGCGAAACGGGCGTCGCAGGAACTGCAGGAGGCCAGGCGCGCGATCCATGATGTGAGCGACCTCAGCCGAGGTTTATTGCGGGTGGCGGTGACGCCGACCTTTACCAGCTATCTGGTCGGCCCCTTGGTCGAGGCCTTCCACAGCCGGTACCCGAATATCACCCTGAACTTGCGCGAAATCGCCCAGGAGCACATGGAGGAACTGCTGCTGGCGGACGAACTGGATGTCGGTATCGCCTTCGATGAGCCCCACGCCCAGGACATCGACACCTACCCATTGCTGGTCGAGACACTGGCGCTGGTGGTCGGCAGCCAGCACCCATTGGCCCATGCACGCGCCATCGGGCTACAGGCGCTGAACGACGAGTCGATGATCCTGCTCAGCGCCGAATTCGCCACTCGGGAGCAGATCGAGCGCTATTGCCGGCAGCACGGCATACGCCCGCAGGTGCGGATGGAGGCCAATGCTATCGGCGCGGTCATCGAAGTGGTGCGCAGGACGACGCTGTCGACGCTGCTCCCCGCCAACATCGTCCTGGCGCATGACGACCTGACCGCCATCGCCCTCGACCCCTTGCGCCTGCAACGCACGGCCGTGCTCATGCAGCGCAGGGGTGTCTACCAGACCGCGGCGGCGCAGGCCTTCCTGGCGCTGGCCAAGGAAGTGGCCGCACAGCTGGAGCGCAGCTGAGGCTCAGCTCAATTGCGCAATCAGCACCGCATTGGTGTAGATCAGGCTGCCATCGCTGGCCCGATGCCCGACCAGATGGAACTGGCCCCGCTCGTCGTCGCTCAGGTAGACACGCAGGCGGCAGTCGGACAAGGGGCCATAGCCTTCAGGCAAGACCAGGTTCAGTGTGTCCATGTCGACATCCACCATCGCTTCGCGCTCGTGGCTCTGCTGCAGGCGCTCTTCGGCCTGCTCCAGCGCCGTGTGGGCGGCGCCCTGGATGTCAAAGTGAATGTCGCCCACCGGGGTGGACCTGCGGTCACCGTCACCTTTGCACCAGCCTTCGATCGTCAGGGTACTCATGATCAATCCTCATGCTGTGGAGCGTTTCTGATCACTGCTGAAGGGGTTGACCCTGACGGGAATCGAATCGTTCAGGTTTCCGGGGTACCTCCCGCTCAGGGCGCGAGCACGATGCCACGGGCTGCTTCGGCCGGATCACCGGCACCGCGCTCGAGCAGATAGCGCGCAGGCGGCTTGCCCATGGCCTTGCGGAACATGGTGACGAAGCCACTGGCGCTTTCGTAACCCAACGCCAGGGCCACCGCCTGCACACTCTCGCCCTTGGCAAGGCGTTGCAACGAAAGGATCACATGAAGCTGCCGCCGCCAGCGGCCGAAACTCATGCCGACTTCCTGCAGCAACAGCCGGCTCATGCTGCGCTCGCTCATGCCGATGCGCCGGGCCCATTCGCCGATCGGCGCTGTGCTCGCCGGGTCGGCCAGCAGCCGCTGCGCCAGCTGGCGCAGCCTGCGGTCCTGGGGCATGGGCAGGTGCAGATCCTCGACGGGGGCGGCGCACAATTCGTCCAGCAACGTGGCGATCAGTCGCGCCTCGGGCCCGCGCTCGGCGTACAGCGCCTCGAAGCCCGTCGCCTTGAGCAACAGTTCGCGCAACAGTGGCGACACCGCCAGCGTGCAGCAGGTGGTCGGCAGATACTCGACCGCCTCCGGCTCGACGAACAGGCAATGGCATTCGGTTTCTCCCGAGCCACGGGTCGAATGCAGCAGCCCCCCTGGGATCCACACCGCGCACTGCGGCGGCACGATCCACACCCCGGTCTCCACCTCACAGTTGAGAATGCCGCGCACCGTGTAGATCAACTGCGCCTTGCGATGACGGTGAGGGGCAAGCTCCCAGTCCTTGCCTACGCGGGACGCGCACAAGGCGATGACCTGACGTGGAATGCCATCGACATCCCATGGGCTGGCCAGGGTTTCGGGGGTGATTGATTCCACGATGCTGCTCATTGCTCGAAGCTGACGCATTGGCCGAAATGAAAAACAGAATGACAAGATTTCGCAATGACGTCCATGAGTCACGTGGTTATCGTGCATCTGGGTCGCCGATGTCGGTTTTCCAGAACGGCGACCACGCATCAACACACGCAGAGGATCAGACAGATGCTTTTGGATTCCACCTATTTTCCGCTGGTCTGGATGGATACCGGTAATACCACCATCGATACCCGCGATGAAGGTTTCGCAGTCTTCGAAACGCTGCTGGCAGGCGCCGAACCGTTCGTCTTGCTGGACGCGGAACGCGCCAGGCAAAAAGCCAATGGACATACCCATGACGAACAGAAACAACTGTCACTGTGGATGAAGCGCCACAAGGCCGCGCTGCGCACCTACGTCCGGGGGCAGATCCTCATCGAGCCGGATGCCGACAAACAGGAGGCCGCTCAATTGTTCGCAGCCAAGTTCGAAGCCTTCTGGGGCTACCCCCTGCATATCGTCGCCACCCAGGAAGAAGCCTTCAAAGTGGCGAACCAGCTGCTGGCGAAGTGAACACAGGGAGGGCTCGCCATGGGTCTGGTCGCAATCAACACCGTCGAGATCATCCCGGCCATCGGTTCGGCAGCGGTGCTCCAGGAGAGGCTGGAAGGCTTGTTGGAGGTGTTGAACCGTACCTCGGGATGCGTGGTGTACAGCCTCAAGTACGCAGCCTTGCCGAGTGAACGCTGGATCCTCACCGGCCACTGGGACTGTGTCGAACAGATGACCGCGCACTTCAAGCTACCGTGCCTGGCCATGCTCTTCGATCTGACCGCGCAACGGCTGGCGACGGGGCTTTGCTTCCGAACGTTCAAGGCCATGGCGCATTGAGCGATCAGGTGGCGCCATGGAAGGCCTTCGCCAATGCCGCCTGCATGTCCCGCGCCTGCGCCCTCAATGCCTGGCAAAACGGTTCCAGCACCGCCGATGCCGGGCGCAGCTCCGGCCGGATCAACATCACCTGGTACGGCACCGAGAGGCTCAAGCGGCGAATCGGCAAGCCCCCCTGCCCCGCTTCCAGCCCGCTTAGCGGATTGATGATCGCCACCCCCAGGCCCTGCCGGACCATCGCGCACACCGACGCCGCGCTGGTGGTCTCGATGATCGTGCGTCGGTTCACCCCTGCTTCGCGGAAGTGCCGGTCAAGCTGTTGCCGGTAACTGTCCAGGCTGGCCAGGTTGATGAAGTCGACCTCGTGGAAATCCTGCAGCGCCAGCACCGGCTTGGCCTGCAATGGGTGGTCTTCGGGCAGCACGCAGACCATGTCGGCACTGAACAGCAGCTCCCCGACCGCGCCCCGTGGCACCTGCGCGGTTTCGGTCAGGCCGAGGTCGTGCTGCTGGGCCACCAGCGACTCCTCCAGCAGCGGAGACTCCTGCGCGGTGATGCTCACGCTCACGCCGGGGTGTTGCTGGTGGAACGCCTTGCAGGCTTTGGGCAGCAGGGTTTGCGAGAACAGCGGCAGGCAGGTGATGGCCAGCCGGCCCTGTTCGAAGTTGCGGATGGCCTGGGCGAAGCGATCGATGCGCTCCAGGCCGACGAAGGCGCGCTCGACCTCCTCGATCAGCAGCAAGGCCTGGGCCGTGGGTGCCAGGCGCCCGCCTTCGCGTTCGAACAGGTTCAAACCGGTGACCTGCTCCATGCGCGCCAGCTCGCGACTAACGGTGGGCTGCGAGGTGAACAGCAGGCGCGCGGCGCCGGTGACACTGCCGGCAGCCATGATGGCGCGGAACACTTCGATGTGGCGGATGGAGAGTTTCATGGGGGCATGCAACACCTGAACGTTTGGCAGGGACCTGTAGGAGCGGGCTTGTCCCGCGAACACCGGCAACGCGGTGGATGGCACCGGCTTTGCCGGTGTTCGCGGGACGAGCCCGCTCCTACAGCAGTCGAATGTATATCAAATACGGATGACCTTCTGAAAATTATCTATTTTTATGAATCATCCAACTCACTCAAGATCGGTGCATCCATTACAAGGAACACCACCATGACCACCACCCTCCTGGCCCAGGCCGTCCGCCAGCACGGCTCGCCACTGTGGGCCTACGACGCCCAGACCATCCACCAGCGCATCGACCAGCTCCTGCAGCACTTTGACACGGTCCGCTTCGCGCAGAAGGCCAACCCCAACCTGCATGTCCTGCGCCTGATGCGCGAACGTGGCCTGGTGCTCGATGCCGTGTCGCTGGGGGAAATGGAGCGGGCCTTCGCGGCCGGGGCGACGGTGGACGGTGACCCGGCCGGCGTGGTGCTGACCTGCGACGTGCTGGACCAGCCGACCCTGGCCCGAGTGGTAGAGACGAAGATCGAAGTGAACGCCGGTTCCATCGACATGCTCCGTCAGCTGGGCGAGCACTCCCGTGGGCACCGGGTCTGGTTGCGCATCAACCCGGGCTTCGGCCATGGCCACAGCCGCAAGACCAACACCGGGGGCGAGAACAGCAAGCACGGCATCTGGCACGAGCAACTGCCCGAGGCGCTGGCCTGCGTGAAAGAAAACGGCCTGCACCTGGTCGGCGTGCACATGCATATCGGCTCGGGCGTGGACTACGAGCATCTGGAACAGGTGGCCGGCGCGATGGTCGGGCTGATCGGCAAGCTGGGCGTGGACATCGAGGCCTTCTCCATCGGTGGCGGGCTGTCCACGCCATACCGCAGCGACGACCAGCCGGTGGACCTGCAGCGCTACGCCCGCACCTGGGCGGTGGCGCGGGCGGAAGTTGAAACCATGCTCGGCCATCCCGTGCGCATGGAAATCGAGCCGGGGCGCTTCCTGGTGGCGGAGTCGGGTTGCCTGGTGGCCGAGGTGCGTGCCGTCAAGCAGATGGGCGACAGGCACTACATACTGGTCGATGCCGGCTTCAACGACCTGATGCGCCCGGCGATGTACGGGGCCTACCACCGCATGAGCCTGTTCGATGCCGTGGGCCGGCCAGTGAGCCGTCCGCTGCAACCGACCGTGGTGGCCGGGCCGCTGTGCGAGTCGGGGGATGTATTTACCCAGAACGACGAGGAGCTGACCCCGCAGCAACTGCCAGAGGCCAAGGTGGGTGACCTGCTGGTGATTCATGACGCGGGGGCTTACGGGGCTTCGATGTCGTCGAACTACAACAGCCGCCCGTTGCTGCCTGAGTTTCTGGTCGAGCAGGGCAACCTGCGCATGATCCGTCGGCGCCAGACCGTGCAGGAGCTTTTGGCACTGGAACTGGGTATTTAGCGCCCAGCTCTACCTGTGGGAGCGGGCTTGCCCCGCGATACGATGCGTGGCACCGGCTTCGCCGGTGGTCGCGGGGCAAGCCCGCTCCTACAGGGCCGGCGTCACCAGCCGGTACCCTACCCCCGCCTCGGTGACGATGAACCGCGGCGCCGTGGGGTCATCCCCCAGCTTCTGCCGCAGATGCCCCACCACGATGCGCAGGTAGTGGGTGTCGTCCACATGGGTCGGCCCCCAGATGTCCTTCAGCAGCTGCTGCTGGGTGATCACCCGCCCCGGGTGCCCGGCCAGTTGCGCCAGCAGCGCATACTCCTTGCGCGTCAGCGCCACTTCCACGCCATCCAGGGTCACCTTGCGAAAGGCGAAGTCCACTACCAATGGCCCGAAGCTCGCGGCAGACGTCGCACTACCGACCTGCGGCGCCTGGCGCAGCAAGGCCCGCACCCGGGCCAGGAACTCCTGGATGCCGAATGGCTTGGTCACGTAGTCGTTGGCCCCGCCATCCAGTGCATCGACCTTCTGCACCTCGCTGGCACGTACCGACAGCACCATCACCGGCACCGTGCTCCATTCACGCAACTCGCGCAACACCTGCTGGCCGTCCATGTCCGGCAGGCCCAGGTCGAGCACCACCAGGTCAGGTTTGTTCAGCGCGGCCTGGGCCAGGCCCTCGCTGCCGGTGGCGGCTTCGAGCACCTTGTAGCCCTGGGACGCCAGGCTGATGCGCAGGAACTTGCGGATCTGCGGCTCGTCGTCGATGACCAGCAGGGTGGCGGCTTGGCTCATGGGGCTTCACTTTCAGTATCGGGTTGGGTCGGCAGCGGCAAGCATAGAGTGATGCAGGTGCCGTGGCCATCGATGCCATCATCGACCAGGATGCGGCCGCCATGGGCGCCGATCATGCCCTGGCAGATCGCCAGGCCCAGACCGGTGCCCTGCCCGCCCCGGTCGCCGCGGGCAGCGGTGTAGAACATGTCGAAGATCTTTTCGCGCTCGTCCGGGGGAATGCCTGGGCCTTCGTCGGCGACAGCGAAGCACAGCTGCTCGTCGCGCACCGAGACCTGCAGCTCCAGGCGGCCCTGCGGCGGGGAGAAACGGGCGGCGTTCTCCAGCACGTTGATCAGCGCCTGCTCGATCAACGCCGCGTGCACGAACAGCAGCGGCAGCTCCGGCGGCACTTCGGTGTGCACGCGCAGGGGCGTCAGCACCACGCGCAGGCGATTGAGGGCACTGCCGACGATATCGGCCGGGGCCACCCAGTCGCGGGCCAGCTTGAGGGTGCCGTGGCCCAGGCGGGTCATGTCCAGCAGGTTCTGGATGTAGCGATCCAGGCGCTCGGCTTCGTTGCGGGTGCCTTCGAGCAGTTCGCGGCGGTCGTCCGGGGGAATCGCGTCGCCCAGGGCCAGCAGGCTGTCGATGCTGCCGCGCATGGAGGTCAGCGGGGTGCGCAGGTCGTGGGATACCGAGGCGAGCAAGGCGCTGCGCAGTTGCTCGGTTTCACCATGCAGGCGCGCGGCTTCCAGTTGCTCGCCAAGGCGTGCGCGGGCCAGGGCCTGGGCCAGGGGTTGCGCCAGGGCCTTGAGCAGACGGCGGCGCTGGGCACTCAGCGGCTCGCCATCGCGGGGACGTATGCCGAGCAGCGCCAGGGGTTGCTCTTCCACGGCCAACGGCCACCACCACCAACGACCGTGAGGCAAGGTATCGCTGCCAAAGCCTGCGGCCTGGCCATGCTGCCAGGCCCATTCGGCGGCGGCGCGCTCGTTGTCGGTGAAGGCATGGTTGCCACCGCTGGCGACTTGCAGCAAGCCATCGGCACTGCGCTCCAGCAGGCACACCTGCACGTCCTGCCAGCCGTCCATATGCTGGCCGGCGGCGCTGAACACGGCCTGGCGGTCGGTGGCCACGGTCAGGCGCCGCGACAGGTCGAGCAGCTGGTTGGTCTGCGCCTGGGTCTCGCGCAGGGCCTGCAGCTGGCGGCGCTGGCGGGCGGCCAGGTTGCCAGTGAGCGCCGCCATCAACAGGAAGAACACCAGGGTCAGCACATCCTCCTCGCGCTGGATAGCGAAGGAGAAGTTCGGCGGGATGAACAGGAAGTCGTAGGTCAGGAACGACAACGCCGCGCAGGCCAGCGCCGGGCCCAGGCTGCTGCGCACCGCCACCAGCAGCACGGCGGCGAGGAACACCAGGGAGATGTTGGGCAACGCCAGCATGCTCGACACGGCCCAGGCCAGGCCGGTGGCCAGCACGGTGGCGAACAGCGCCAGCAGGTAGTGACGCCACACCCACACACGCTTGACCGCCGCCCGCGCCGCTTGCGGCTGGGCGTCGCGGTCGAGGACGTTGATCTCCAGGCCGTGGCTCTCACGCAATAAACGGGCAGCGACACCGGCGCCGAAGAAGCGCCGACGCAGCAGGTCGCGGGACTGCCCTACCAGTACCAGACTGGCGCGACGCTCGGCGGCGTGCTGGATCAGCGTACGGGCCACTTCACCGGCACGTAGCAGCACCACTTCGCCGCCCAGGCGCTCGGCCAGTTGCTGGGCGGCCTGCAGGCGATGGCGGGCGGTCTCGTCGCGCAGGCGGCCGTTGTCCACATGCACCACGCTCCACGGCAGATGCCGGCGCTGGGCCACGCGGCAGGCGTGGCGCACCAGACGCTCAGCCTGGTCGTCGCCATCGATGCCCACCAGCAGGCGCCCACGCAAGGCAGGGGCTTCCTGGCCGCGCTGGCGGTAGCCGCTGGCCAGGTCCGCGTCGACCTGGGCGGCGGCGGTCTGCATGGCCAGCTCGCGCAGGGCGGTGAGGTTGGTCTGGGAGAAATAGGCCTCGATGGCCGCCCGCGCCTGCTCGGGCACGTAGACCTTGCCCTCGCGCAGGCGCTCGAGCAACTCGCGGGGCGGCAGGTCGATCAGTACCAGCTCGAAGGCTTCCTGCAGCACCCAGTCGGGCAGGGTCTCGCGCACCTGCACGCCGGTGATGTCGCGGACCTTGTCGTTGAGGCTTTCCAGGTGCTGGACGTTGACCGTGGTGTACACATCGATGCCGGCGGCGAGCAGCTCCTGCACGTCCTGCCAGCGCTTGGCGTGGCGGCTGCCGGGGGCGTTGGTGTGGGCCAGTTCGTCGACCAGCACCAGAGGTGGCGCGGCCTTGAGCAGGCCGTCGAGGTCCATTTCCTCAAGCATCACGCCGCGGTATTCGCTGCGCAACAGCGGTTGCTGGGCCAGGCCGCCGAGCAGAGCCTCGGTCTCGGCGCGGCCGTGGGTCTCGACCACCCCGGCCACCACGCGCACGCCCTGGCGTAGCTGGGCATGGGCGGCTTGCAGCATGGAAAAGGTCTTGCCGACCCCGGGCGCGGCGCCAAGAAATACCTTGAGCCTGCCCCGGCCTTCCCGGGGCAGGCCCGCCAACAGCGCGTCGGCGCGGGCGGAGTCACTCATGTTTCATCCTTTTTTGCCTCATTACGCGGTCGATGTAGGAGCGGCCTCGTGCCGCGAAAGGGCTGCATAGCAGCCCCAGTTGATCTGCGGTGAGGCAACAATCGCTGGGGCCGCTGCGCGGCCCTTTCGCGGCACGAGGCCGCTCCTACAGGGGTGTCAGTGCGCGGCCACAGGCGCCAAGCGCTCCAGCGCCTGGTTCAGCGCCAGCACATTCACCACGGGCGGCCCGACCAGTGGACGCAGGGTGGCCTCATTCACCAGCGCTTGCAAGCGTTCCACCGGTACCTGCCGTGCCGCCGCCACACGCGGCAGCTGGTAGGCGATGGCCTCGGGCGGCAGGTGCGGATCCAGCCCGCTGCCCGAGGTGGTCAGCAGCGCTTGAGGCACCGGCCCCTGCTGCCCCTGGTACTGCGCGGCGGCATCAGTCTTCACGCGCTCGGCCAGCGCCGGGTTGCTCGGCGCCAGGTTGCTGGCGCCACTGGCCACGGTGGCATAGGCGCCCGCCGAAGGCCGCGACTTGAACCAGGCGTCGCCCTTGAACTCCTGGGCAATCAGCGCCGAGCCACGCACCTCGCCGCGGTCATCGCGCACCAGGCTGCCATTGGCCTGGCCAGGGAAGGCGACCTGGGCGATGCCAGTCACCGCCAGGGGATACAGCGCGCCGGTGACCAGGGTCATCAGCAGGACCAGGCTCAGGGCCGGGCGTACATAAGCGGTCATATCAGCCTCCTCAGACCAGGTGCAGCGCAGTGAGCAGCATGTCGATCAGCTTGATCCCGGCGAACGGCACGACGATGCCGCCCAGGCCGTAGATCAGCAGGTTGCGGCGCAGCAGGTGGGCAGCGCTGGCGGCCTGCACCCGCACCCCGCGCAAAGCCAGGGGGATCAGCACGATGATGATCAGCGCGTTGAACACGATGGCCGAGAGGATCGCGCTCTGCGGGCTGGCCAGGTGCATCAGGTTGAGCACGCCCAGCTGCGGGTAGATGGCGGCGAACAGCGCCGGCAGGATGGCGAAGTACTTGGCCACGTCGTTGGCGATGGAGAAGGTGGTCAGCGCACCGCGGGTGACCAGCAGCTCCTTGCCCACCTGCACCACGTCCAGCAGCTTGGTCGGGTCGCTGTCCAGGTCGACCATATTGGCAGCCTCGCGGGCGGCCTGGGTGCCGTCGTTCATGGCCATGCCCACATCGGCCTGAGCCAGCGCCGGGGCGTCGTTGGCGCCATCACCGCACATGGCGACCAGACGGCCGTCGTTCTGCTCCTGGCGGATGCGCGCCAGCTTCTTCTCGGGGGTAGCTTCGGCCAGCACGTCGTCCACGCCGGCCTCGGCGGCGATGGCGGCGGCGGTCAGCGGGTTGTCGCCGGTAACCATCACGGTGCGGATACCGAGCTTGCGCAGTTCGGCGAAGCGCTCACGGATGCCGGGCTTGACCACGTCCTTGAGGTGGATCACACCGAGCAGGTGCTTGTCGACGCACACCAGCAGCGGGGTGCCGCCGCTCTGGGCGATGCGCTCCACTTCACGGGCCAAGGCGGCGGGCAGTTCCAGGCGTTGCAGGCCACAGAAGGCCAGCACCGCGTCGACGGCGCCCTTGCGGTAGCGGCGCTGCTGGAAATCGATGCCCGACAGGCGGGTCTCGGCGCTGAACGCGATGGCTGCGTACTGCTCGGTCAAAGGCTCGGCGAAATCGTGCAACTGGCGCAGGTACTCGACGATCGACTTGCCCTCGGCGGTGTCGTCGGCCAGCGAGGCGAGCAAGGCGCCCTCCCCCAGCTCCTTGGCGGTCACCCCTGAGGCGGCGTGCAGGGCGCTGCAACGGCGGTTGCCGAAGGTGATGGTGCCGGTCTTGTCGAGCATCAGCGTGTGCACGTCGCCGGCCGCCTCGACGGCGCGGCCGGAGCGGGCGATCACGTTCAGGCGCACCAAGCGGTCCATGCCGGCGATGCCGATGGCCGACAGCAGGCCGCCGATGGTGGTGGGGATCAAGGTCACCAGCAGCGCGGCGAGGAAGATCAGCGGCAGCTCGCCACCAGCGAAGCGGGCGAACGGCTGCAGGGTGACCACCACGATCAGGAAGATCAGGGTCAGGCCGATCAGCAGGATGTCCAGGGCAATCTCGTTGGGGGTTTTCTGGCGTTTGGCGCCTTCGACCAGGGCGATCATGCGGTCCAGGGTCGACTCGCCCGGGTTGCTGGTGATGCGGATCAGCAGCCAGTCGGAGACCAGACGGGTGTTGCCGGTGACCGCCGAGCGGTCGCCGCCGGACTCGCGGATCACCGGGGCGGACTCGCCGGTGATCGCCGACTCGTTGACCGCGGCGATGCCTTCGAGCACCTCGCCGTCGCCGGGGATCATTTCGCCGGCCACCACGCGCACCACATCGTCCTTGCGCAGCTGGGTGGCGGCGACGCTCTCGAAACTGCCGTCGCTCTTGCGGCGCTTGGCGGTCAGGCCTTGGCTACCGGCCTTGAGGCTGTCGGCGCGGGCCTTGCCGCGGCCCTCGGCCAGGGCTTCGGCGAAGTTGGCGAACAACACGGTAAACCACAGCCAGACGGCGATCTGCACTGCCACACCGGTACTCACGCCGCTGCCGGGCACCAGGCACAGCACGGTGGTGAGCACGGCGGTGAGGGCCACCACCAGCATCACCGGGGCGCGCTTGAGCTGGCGCGGGTCGAGCTTGACGAAAGCCTGTACCAGCGCCGGACGCCACAACGCGCTGAAGCGGGTCTGGTCCTTGGCGCCTTGACGCGCCTTCACTTCGGGAATGGGCATGTTCATTGTGTATTCCTCAGAAACCCAGGCTCAGGTGTTCGGCAATCGGCCCCAGGGCCAGGGTCGGCAGGAAGGTCAGGCCACCGACCAGCAGGATGGTCACCAGCAGCAGCGTGGTGAACAGCGGGCCGTGGGTGGGGAAGCTGTTGAGGCCTTGCGGCGCGCTCTTCTTCGCCGCCAGGCTGCCGGCCAGGGCCAGCACCGGCAGGATGTAGCCGAAGCGGCCGATCAGCATGGCCAGGCCGATCATCACGTTGTGGAACACGGTGTTGGCGCCGAAACCGGCGAAGGCCGAGCCGTTGTTGGCGGTGCCGGAGGTGTAGGCGTACAGCAGCTGGCTGAAACCGTGGGCGCCGGGGTTGGTCACCGCGCCGGCCGGCCCAGGCAGGCTGGCGGCGATGGCGCCGAGGATCAGCACGCCCACCGGCATCACCAGCAGACTCGCCACCAGCAGTTGCACTTCACGGGCCTGCAGCTTCTTGCCCAGGTACTCCGGGGTGCGGCCGATCATCAGGCCGGCCAGGAATACCGCGATCAACACGAACAGCAGCATGCCGTAGAGGCCGGCGCCGACGCCGCCGAAGATCACTTCGCCAAGCATCATGTTGACCATCGCCACCATGCCGGTAATCGGGTTGAGGCTGTCGTGCATGGCGTTGACCGAGCCGTTGGAGGCGGAGGTGGTGGTCACCGTCCACAACACGGAGCCGGTGGTACCGAAGCGGCTCTCCTTGCCTTCCAGCGGCGCGCTCTGCTGTACCTGGGCGCTTTCCAGGGCCGGGTTGGGCTGATGTTCCGACCACAGCGCGGTGCTGCCGCCGATCAGGAACAGCGCCAGCATGCAGGCGATGATCGCGCGGCTCTGGCGCAGGTCCTTGACGTAATGGCCGAAGGTGAACACCAGGGCCACCGGGATCAGGATGATCGAAGCCACCTCGAACAGGTTGCTCCAGGCCGTGGGGTTCTCGAACGGGTGCGCCGAGTTGACACCGAAGAAGCCGCCACCGTTGGTGCCCAGCTGCTTGATGGCGATCTGGCTGGCGGCCGGGCCCAGCGGGATGGTCTGGTCGGTGCCTTGCAGGGTCACGGCGTGGACGTAGTCGGCAAAGGTCTGCGGCACGCCCTGCCAGACCAGCAGCAGCGCCAGCACCAGGCACAGCGGCAACAGGCCGTAGAGGGTGGCGCGGGTCAGGTCGACCCAGAAGTTGCCCAGGGTGCTGGCCGAGCGACGGGCGATACCCCGGCACAGGGCGACCAGCACGGCAAGGCCGGTGGCGGCGCTGACGAAGTTCTGCACGGTCAGGCCGATCATCTGGCTCAGGTAGCTGACCGAGGCTTCACCGCTGTAGGCCTGCCAGTTGGTGTTGGTCATGAAACTGACCGCAGTGTTGAACGCCAGCGACCATTCCTGGCCCGGCAGGTGCTGCGGGTTGAGCGGCAGGCTGCCCTGCAGTTGCAGGACACCGAACACCATCAAAAAACCGACCAGGTTGAAAGCCAGCAGGGCCAGGGTGTACTGCTTCCAGCTCTGCTCCTGGTCGGCGCGCACGCCGGCAACGCGGTAGCAGCCCCGCTCCACCGGGCCGAGGAGCGGCGACAGCCAGGTGCGCTGGCCTTCCATCACCTTGTAGTAGAAGCGACCGAGCCAGGGCGCCGGCAGCAGCACGATGGCGAAGAACGCCAGCAGCAGCAGGTAATCGTAACTGTGCATGGTCGCCCCTTAGCCGCGGTCGGCGCGCAGCAGCGCCACCAGCAGGTAAACCGCCAACGCCACCGCCAATAGCAGTGACAGCCCGTCGAGCATGTACATGAGTGAATCTCCCCTTGGTGCGGCGTGAGGGCCGCTTTGGGGAAATTGTCCGAGGGAGGGGCGTAAAGGGGCGAGATCGGGGGTGGGGTCAGGGCATAAAGAAAGCGTAAAGATCAGATACACCGGATCGCTTCACGGGCCCATTCGCGGGTAAACCCGCTCCCACAGGTGCTGCGCCAAGCTCAAGGGCTGCGCTGTACCTGTGGGAGCGGGTTTACCCGCGAAGAGGCCCGAAAGGTCAACGTTGCGGCGTGTGCTGCGCCGAATTGCGGCTCCAGTCCAGCAGCAGGCTGTACCCCACCGCCAACAGGGTCGGCCCGATAAACAGGCCAATGAAACCGAACGCGATCAGGCCGCCGAACACCCCCAGCAGCACGATCACCAGCGGCAGGTTGCCGCCCCGGCTGATCAGGTAGGGTTTGAGCACGTTGTCCACGCCACTGATGATGAACGTGCCCCACACCCCCAGGAATACCGCCATGCCGTAGTCACCCTTCCATACCAGCCAGGCGGTGGCGGGGATCCAGGCCAGCGGCGGACCCATGGGGATCAGGCTGAGCATGAAGGTCACCAGGCCGAGCACGATGGCCCCCGGCACGCCGGCGATCAGGAAGCCGATCAGCGCCAGCAGGGCCTGGGCCGCGGCGGTACCGATCACGCCGTTGACCACCCGTTGCACGGTGCCGGCCACCAGGTCGACGTAGTACTCGGCGCGCTCGCCCACCAGCCGTTGCAGCAGACGATGGACGAAAGCTGCCAAGCGTGGCCCGTCGCGGTAGAAGAAGAACACGAACACCAGGCTCAGGGTCAGCTCCAGCACCCCGCCGCCAATCTGCGCACTGCGTGCCAGCAGCCAGTTGCCGACCTGGCCCAGGTACGGCTTGGCCGAGGCCAGCAAGGCCGCGCCCTGCTGGTCGAACGACTCCCACCAGCTCACCAGGCGCTCACCGCCGAACGGAATGCCCGCCACCCAGGCGGGCGCGTCCGGCAGGCCATCGACCTGCACGTCGCGAATGAACGCGGTGGCATCGCGCACATGGTCGGCCAGGTTGAAACCCAGCCACACCAGCGGCAGCGCCACCAGCAGGATCCACACCGTGGTCAGCAGGCTCGCGGCGAGGGTTTCGCGCCCACCCAGCACACGGGTCAGCAGGCGCATCAGCGGCCAGCTGGCAAAGGCCAGGATGGCGCCCCACAGCAGCGCCGAGATGAACGGTGCCATCACCCACAGCGCGGCCCCCAGCAGGGTCAGCAGCAGGATCTGGATCAACAGGCGGTCATTGTTGGCCATGGTGGCGCTCACTCAACGGATCAGTTCCAGGTGCAGGCCCTCGGTCGGGGCGTCACCGACCTCCAGCCGCGCGCTGCGCACGCCGGCCTTGACCAGCTGCTCGCGCCAGGCCTCGGCGCCCTTGCCGCTGAGGCTGACGCGCAGGGTGCTGTCGAGGTTCAGGCTGCGGGCCAGCAACGTTGCCCAGGTAGCCTGGGGCTCGGCCAGATCAGGGTAGTCGAGCTTGCCGGTATCGCGCAGTTCGCGCAGCACCGTGGCGGCAGTGGGCAGCAGCTCGCCCAGCGGGCTGCCGGCGACGAACTCCTCGACATGCAGATAAGCACGGCGGTTGCCGCGAGTCACGCTGTACAGCGCCACCAGGGTGTCGGCTTCCTCGGCTGAGCGACGCAGCAGGATGAACGCTTGCTGCTCGTCACCGCCATTGAGCCGGGCATTGGCGAACACGTCGTTGGCCCACAGGCTGGCCTCGCCGCAATCGCGGCCCTGGCACCAGAACAGTGGATAGCCGCCCTCCTGCTGCAGGGCCTCGCGGGCGCTGGTGAAAGCTTCGCGGGCGCTGCGCTCGACCGGCAGCTCATAGGTCACCGAGCTGACCTGGCCACGGCTCTCGACCTTGTCGTCGACCCGCAGGCGGCCGCTGATCTTGCGCAGCGGTCCCATGGGGTAGACCCGCTCCTGCTCCACCGCCGGGCGCTGGTCGACCACCTTGGCGTCAGGCGGTACCGGCAGGCTGCCGGCCCACAACAGGGGGCTGGCGATGGCGAAGCAGGCGGCAATGGCGCCGCGAACGAAAACAGGTGCGCTCATCGACCGCCCTCACAGGTGGCGGGGCAAGGCGCGTGGATGTCTGGCATGTACATGGTTGTCTCCCTTTCAACCCGCCAAGCCTCGACACTTGTCCGGTGCAAGTCAAGGAATGCCAAAGAAGCGATTGAAACAGTCTGCGACAAGGGCCGCGCCCTCGGCGTCGTTCAGGTGCAAGTGGTGGCCGCCCGGCAGGGTCACCCGCTCGAAGGGTAGCTGCTCCAGCAATTCCGTGTGGCGCGCCAGCATGCCGTCGGCGGCCACCACCAGGCAGGCCGGGCAGGCGATGCGTTTGACGAAGGCCATGGCCTGGTCCTGGTTCAGGCGGGTTGGCGAGGGCAAGGTGAGGCGGCTGTCGCTGCGCCAGCTGTAGCCGCCGGGCACCGGTATCAGGCCGCGCTGGGCCAGCAGTTCGGCAGCTTCGCGGCTGACCGCGACCATGCCCTTCATGCGCGCCTCGACGCCCGCCTCCAGGGTCGCGTACACCGATTTGCGCTTGCCCTCCAGGCGCAGTTGCGCCTGCAGCGCCAGCCCCAAGCGCTCGGCAGCGTCCTGTTCGCTGAGCGTCGGCGGAATCACCCCGTCGATCAGCGCCAGGTGGCTGACCCGCTCGGGCAAGGCCCCGGCCAGCTGTACCGAGATGATTGCGCCCAACGAATGACCGAGCAGACCGAAGCGCTTCCAGCCCAGTTGTTCGGCAACCCGCAGCACGTCATGGGCGTAGTCCGCCAGGGCATAGCCGGCGCCGACCGGACGATGCTCGGAGTAGCCATGCCCGGCCAGGTCCAGGGCGACGATACGCAGCCCCTTCAGTTGCGGCGCCAGGCGAGCGAAGCTGTTGGCGTTGTCCAGCCAGCCATGCAGGGCGATCACCGGCAGGCCGTCAGCCGGGCCGAACAGGTGTGCGGCCAGCTCGATATGGCCCAACGTCAGGCGGATCTCCTCGACCTGGGCGCTCATGCCTGGCTCCAGCGGTCGAACAGGCCCTTGATCAGGCCAGCGGTGTCGGTGGGCCGCTCCAGCGGAAACATGTGCCCGCCCGGCAGGCTGTGGTACTCGCCCTTGGCCATGGCGCGCACGGCCAGGGCGTGGTGTTTGCGGATCACCCGGCTCTGGGCGCCGCGTACCATCGCCAGCGGCACCTGCAACTGGCGTGGCCGGGCCGGGCTGACATGGGGAATGCTGCGGTAGATGCTGATCTCGGTGGCCGGGTCGAAGCGCAGGCGCAGGCCCTCCTTACCCTGCTCCAGGCCATGTTCCAGGTAGGCTTCCAGGCAGTCCGGGTCGAAGTGGCGGAACAGGGTCTTGCCGGCGAAGTAGCGGCGGGCGCTGTCGCGGTCGGGAAATGCCTCGCGCCGGCCCAGGGTGCGCCCGGCCGGGGTGATGCGGTCGATGAAGCCCAGGCGCTTGGCGGCCTGGATCAGCCATTCATCGGCACGGGTCAGCACCGGCGAGTCGAGCATCACCACCCCACGGTAAAACTCCGGGCGGCGCAGCGCCGCATGCAGGTGCAGCACGCCGCCCAGCGAATGGCCGACACCCCAGACCGGCGCATCCTGCTGCTCGAGGTGATGCAGCAGTTCGTCCACCAGGTTCTGCCAGTTGTCGTTGACCGGAAAACGCGGGTCGTGGGCGTGCTGCGCCAGGTGATGCACCTCGTAGTCCGGCTCCAGGGCGGCGAACAGCTTGCCGTAGGTGGCCGAGGGGAAGCCGTTGGCGTGGGCGAAGAAGATCTGCTGCGACATGGCCGCCTGCTCTGCACGAGGGATGGATAGCCCATTGTCGGCAAGCCGGACCCTGGCGGCAACGTTCGGAAAGGTCATCGCCGGTGGCGATCAGGTCATTCAGCAGCGCTCGAGGCTGGCCAGCGAACGGTGCAGGCAGGCTTGCATGTAGCCCAGTTGCCACTCCAGGGCCTGGCGGCCCAGGCTGCAGTCGTTCTCATTGTCAGCCAACCGGCGCAGGGCCAGACAGCTGGTCTGCAGCAGGTGCGCCATGCGGATGCTGGCCTGGCGCAGTTGCTCGAACTCATGCTGGCCTTCGAACCGGCGTATCAGCTCATCAAGCTTGGCATCGGCGATGTCCTGCATCAGGCGATACTCGGCGAAATCCAGCCGACCATCGTCCGTCAGCTTGTCGAGCAGCCACTGCGGGTCGACCGAGCGCACCAGCGCCATGCGATAACGGCTCACTCACCACTCCCTGTGCCTGTCGGCCCCATGAATCATTCACCGCGCCACGCTACTTGGGCCGCCTCCCGGCTGGCAACTGACAGAAATACCAGTTGCCAGGGCTCAGCCCAGCCCTTTCAAGGTCTTGATACTTGGCGTCCGGCTTGGACTTGCCGGGGCTGCTTTGCAGCCCTTTCGCGGCACAAGGCCGCTCCTACAGGCGACCGCGTGCTCCTGTAGGAGCGGCCTTGCCGAGGCGTCGGACCGGCCGGAAAGGGTCGCAAAGCGACCCCGGCAATCCTGAGTTGGAGCGGTCATATCCGAAAAATCACAAAACCTTGAAAGGGCTGAGGGTTCAACCGGGATGACGCAGGCTACGCAGGGTCATCAGGCCGCCCAGCGGCCAATTCCCTTCCAGCTCCGCCAGGCTAGCCGTACTCAGCGGCGCCGGTTGCTGGCAGTGGCCGTGCTCGAGCAGGCCGACCAGGGTTCCCACCAGCGGCTGGTGGCTGACCAGCAGCACATGCTCGAGCCCCAGGCGCTCGACTTCGCCGATCACCTGCTGCACGTCGCTGTCTGGCGTCAGCCAGGGCACCGTGCGCACCGGTTCGGCAAAGCCCAGCGCGCCGTGCACCAGGGCGGCGGTCTGCTGGGCGCGCACGTAGGGGCTGGCGATGATCGCCTGCAACGGCTGGCCGAGTAGGTGCGCGGCGCTGCGCAGCACCTGCTCGCGACCGTGGCCGGTCAGGCGGCGCTCGGCGTCGCTGTTGGCCCGGGGTTCCGCCTCGCCGTGACGCAGCACCCAGAGCTTCACAGCTTGGGCTCCTCATCACGCACCGGGTGCGCTGCCGGGGTGACGGCATGCGGTGCCTCGCCTTCCGGGGTGCGCGGCGTCGGCCAGTCGGCGAACGGCCAGGGCTTCTGGTCGGAGTGGAAGGTGCCGAAGCGGCCGATCTGTGCCAGGTACTGACTGAGGCTGTCGCCGAAGTTCATCAAGCTGGCGCTGGGCGCGCCGTAGATCAGCCGGTAGATCAGTTGCACCAGCACCAGGCCGCCAAGCAGCAGCTCGGCCAGTTGCCAGGCCACCAGGAATACCAGCATCCACAGCACCCGCAGGATGATCGACTCGCGCTGGGCGCGCTCGGGAGTATCGTTCATGGGTCGCTCCTTCAGTTGAAACCGCTGGTGGAAATGAAATCGACATCGGTCTTGGGTTCGGCACGCATCAGGTGCTCGATCACCTGGTTGAGCGTGCGCCCTTCAAACAGGATCGCGTGCAGGCCCGCCACCAGCGGCATGTACACGCCCACTTCCTGGGCCTTGGCCTTGAGCACCTTGAGCGTGTTGACGCCCTCGGCCACTTCGCCCAGGCGGCTGACCGCCTGCTCCAGGCTCAGGCCCTGGCCAAGGGCGTGGCCGACCTGGTAGTTGCGGCTCTTGGGCGAGGAGCAGGTGACGATCAGGTCGCCGACCCCGGCCAGCCCCAGGAAGGTCATGGGGTTGGCGCCCTGGCTCACGGCAAAGCGGGTCATCTCGGCCAGGGCGCGGGTGATCAGCATGCTCTTGGTGTTCTCGCCCATCCCCAAGGCCACGGCCATGCCGGCGATGATGGCGTACACGTTCTTCAGCGCGCCGCCCAGTTCGACGCCGAAACGGTCGGCACTGGCGTAGACGCGGAAGGTACGGCCATGCAGCACGGCCTGCACCTGCTGGCACAGCGCCTCGTCCTCGCTGGCGACCACGGTGGCGGTCAGCGCATGCTCGGCGATCTCGCGGGCAAGGTTAGGGCCCGACAGCACGCCGATGCGCGCCTGGGGGGCGATCTCTTCGAGGATCTGGCTCATCAGCTTGAAGGTGTGCGCCTCGATGCCCTTGGTCAGGCTGACCAGGCCCTTGCCACGCAGCAGTTCGGCATGGGGCGCGAGCACGCTGCGCAAGGCGCTGGAGGGCAAGGCAACGAAGATCAACGCGCTGCCCTGCAAGGTGGCGAGCAGGTCGTTGACCGGCTCGACGCCGTCGTGCAGGCGAATGCCCTTGAGGTAGCGCGGATTCTCGCGATCGACGCGCATCGCCTCGGCCTGCGCCGGGTCGCGCATCCACTGCCGCACCAGATGGCCGTTTTCGGCCAAGAGGTTCGCCACGGCGGTGCCGAAGCTGCCGCCTCCAAGAACCGCAACAGGTTGCTGTTCAGTCATATCCAATCCGTTAACCAATAAAAGTAAGTGGCGACCGGGGCATTATACGGTGCCGTTGCGACAGAACCAGTGCGTATGCATCGCGGGGCAAGCCCGCTCCCACGCACCCGGACACAATCAAGAGAAAGTTCAGGTGGTGCGATGCGGCAATAGGCCATCCGTCGATCACTGGCAAAAGCCGTACGGTCGGTTAACATGCCTGATTCATTTGTGAAACAAGGCCGTTTCGTGTTCCCTGGCACGCCTCCCTATCCACGCCTGCTGTTGCTGACTGCCCTGCTAGGCGGCCCGGCCGTGGCCGACGACCTGTTCATCGACAACCAGGACCTGCCGCAGGTTCTGACCGCCACGCGCCTGAAACAATCCCCGGCGGCGGTCCCGGGCAGCATGACTGTGCTAGACAACGAGCTGATCCGCGCCAGCGGCGCCCGCGACATCCCCGAACTGCTGCGCCTGGTGCCAGGGATGATGATCGGCTACGGCGCCGGCAACCAGCCGACGGTCAACTACCATGGCAGCAATGTCAGCGACGCCCGGCGCATGCAGGTGCTGATCGACGGTCGATCGGTGTACCGCGCAGGCCTGGCCACGGTGGACTGGAGCGATATCCCGGTGGCGATCGAGGACATCGAGCGCATCGAGGTGTTCCGCGGCCCCAACACCGTCAGCTACGGCGCCAACGCGCTGATGGCGGTGGTCAACATCCTCACCCGCAACCCGGCCGACAGCCACGGCTCGCGGGTCAAGCTGACCCGTGGCCAGGATGGCATCAACGATTACTACGCGAGCCAGGGCTTTGGCTGGGACAGCGGCGACCTGCGCCTGTCGCTCTCCGGCCAGCAGGACGATGGCTTCGACCACGACCAGTTCGGTCGCGATTACCGCGACAGCCGCCGGCTCAACCGCGTCAACCTCAACGCCAGCCACACCCTGGCGCCGAACCAGACCCTGGAATGGCAACTGGCGGCCAAGGAAGGCAGCAACCAGCGGCCCTATACCTACCAGCCGGTGTTCGGCAACTACCGGGCCGGCGACAACGCCGACGTCAACGCCAAGGACTACGCAGGCTCGGTGCGCTGGAACCTCGACCTGAACCCCGAGCACAGCCTGTATGTGCAGGGCTCGGCCCAGCACTTCGACCGCCAGCAGGTGTGGCGCGCCTGCGATGCGGCGATCGCCTTCAGCCCGGAGCTGACCCGCCTGTGGCAGCTCGACCCGAACTTCGCCGAGAAGGTCGCGCGCAATCTGTTTACCGGCAACCTGCCCACCACCAGCAACCCCGAGCTCGGTTCGTTGATGGGCCAGGTACAAGACCAATGGGCCAACGGTGGCCGCAACACGATCTGCGGCGACGTCGACCAAAGCACCCGCGAGACCCGCTACGACCTGGAAATCCAGGACACCCTGAGCCTGACCGACAGCCTGCGCCTGGTCACCGGCATGAACTACCGTTACGACAAGGCCGACTCGCAGACCTACTTCAACGGCAGCATCGACGACCAGACCTGGCGCCTGTTCGGCCAGCTCGAGTGGCGCATCGACGAGCACTGGATCGTCCAGGGCGGGGCGATGCACGAGCACTCGCAGCTGTCGGGCAACTCGCTCACCCCGCGGGTGGCGGTGAACTACCTGATCACCCCGCGCCATGGCCTGCGCGCGGTGTATTCCGAGGCGATCCGTTCGCCGGACATGTTCGAGAACAATGTCAACTGGAGCTACACCGTCAAGAACCTCACGCCCAACCGCTACGGCCTGCAGAACGGCGAATATTTCGTCAAGACCCGCGGCCCGGGCAACCTCGACCAGGAGCGCATGCGCTCGCGTGAGCTTGGCTACAACGGCTACTTCACCGACCTCGACCTGAGCATGGACGTGAAACTGTTCTACGACGAGATCACCGGGATGATCAGCGAACCGTTGAAGAACAACCAGTACATCGCCAGCAACGCCAACAAGGCCCGCTTCAGCGGCAGCGAGGCGCAGTTCGACTGGCACGCCACCCAGCGCGACCGCCTGCGTCTGACCTACGCCTACGTCGACGCCTGGGCCAGCAACCCCAACGACCGGCGCCTGAGCGCCCGCAACAGCGGTTCGGCCGGCTGGCTGCGCGATTGGGGCGAAGGCTGGTCCAGCGCCCTCTTCTACTACGGTGACGACGCCCTCAATGGTTACCGTTACGAACGGGTCGACCTGCGCCTGGCCAAGCGTTTCAAAGTGCAAGGCAGCAACCTGGAGCTGGCCGCGCTGTGGCAGCAGCGCCTGGATGACGAGCCGATCACCCTGGAACAGAACCGTTACGACAGCCGCCACCGCCTGAGCGTCAGTGCGGAGCTGGAATTCTGATGGTCCGTCTGCTGCGCCTGTTGCTGCTGTGCCTCTGGCCCCTGGGATCGCTGTCCGCCAGCGAAATCCTGCTGGTCGGCGCCGAGGACCAGCCCGGCATCCGCAGCTTCGTCACGGCCCTGGAAAAACGTCGTCCCAACGACCAGGTGCGGTTCCAGACCGTCGAGCAGCTGCCAAGCCCGGCCAAGCTCAAGGCCGACACCCGCCTGATCCTCCTCGACACCTCGGCCCTGGAGTGGCGCCTGGCTGAATCCGTAGGGCCGGCGGCGCTGGCGTTGCGGGTCAGCCGGGTCCAGATCGAACAGCGCCTGGGCACCTCGCGCCCTGCCTACCTGACCCTGCTGTGGAGCGATCCGCCCCTGGCCCGGCAGCTGCGCCTGGCCCGCTACCTGTTGCCGCAGGCGCGGCGTATCGGCGTGCTCTATGGCGAACACAGCCGTTTCCTGCTCGACGAGTTGCGCCAGGCCGCCAGTGCACTGGGCCTGGAAATCGTCGCCCAGGACTGGCCCGATTTGCGCGACAGCCGTCCCCTGCAAGACCTGCTGGGCAACAGCGACGTACTGCTCGGCCTGGACGATCCCGACCTGTACAACTCCAAGTCGGCCAAGAACGTGCTGCTCAGCAGCTATGGCCGGCAGATGGCGCTGATCGGGCCGAACGTCGGATTCGTCCGCGCCGGCGCCCTGGCCAGCACCTATAGCGACCAGGACGACTGGCTGGCGGTGCTCGGGCAACTGCTCGACCTGCCACCGGCCCGCTGGCCGCGCAGCCTCTACCCCGCGCACTTCGGTGTCAGCGGCAACCAGCAGGTGGCCCGCGCCCTGGGCCTGGAGGCGATCGACCCGGTCGCCGCCGCCCTGGCCCTTGCCGAAGGAACCTCCACCCCATGAGCAAGCGCCTGAGCTGGGACATCCACACCCGCACCCAGATCATCAGCCTGGGCCCGGCCCTGTTGCTGACCCTGCTGCTGATCAGCTTCTTTACCTTCGTGCGGATCCAGGACCTGCGCCAGGAACTCAACCACACCGGGCAACTGATCGCCAACCAGCTGGCGCCGGCCTCGGAGTACGGCGTGATCTCGGGCAACAATGAAGTGCTCGAGAGCCTGATGCGCGCCACCCTGAGCATTCCCCACGTGCGTTTCCTCGAGGTGCAGGACAGCCGCAACCATATCCTGGTGTACGTCGAGCAACCCGACGAAAGCCACAGCCGCGCCCAACGCGTCGAGGTGTTCCAGGCTCCGATCCGCCTGCAGCAGATCCGCCTGGACAACGACTTCCTGCAGGGCAAGGCGCCAGCGCCGAACATTGGCGACGACTATCTGGGTCGGGTAATCGTCGGCATGTCCGACGACGCCTTCAGTCAGCGCCAGCAGGAGATCGTGATCAAGGCCGCGATCCTCGCCCTGTTCGCCCTGCTGTTCACCTTCCTGCTGGCCCGGCGCCTGGCCACCAGCCTGTCCAAGCCGATCAGCGACATGGGCCACGCGGTCCGGGCGATCCAGCAGGGCGACTTCAACGCGCCGCTGCCGGTGGTCGACGACAGCGAGCTGGGCCACCTGGCCCGGCACATCAACAACCTGGCCAGCGCCCTCGACCAGGCCGCCCATGAACAGCAACAGGCCATGGGCCAGCTGATCCAGGCCCGCGAGGAAGCCGAGCAGGCCAACCGCGCCAAGTCGGACTTCCTGGCGATGATGAGCCACGAACTGCGCACGCCCATGAACGGCGTGCTGGGCATGCTGCAACTGCTGGAGACCACCGAGCTGACCAGCGAGCAGGCCGACTACACAGCGGTGGCCAGCGAATCCACCGGCCACCTGCTCAAGGTGATCAACGACATCCTCGATTTCTCACGGATCGAGCGCACCACCCTGGAGCTGGAACATATCGACTTCAACCTCGGCGAGCTGATCACCAGCAGCGTGCTGTCGTTCCAGCACAGCGCCCAGCAGCGCAACCTGGACCTGCGACTGCAGCTGCCAGCGGGCATGAACTCGCTGCAGGTGGTGGGTGATCCGACGCGCATCCGCCAGATCCTGCTGAACCTGGTAGGCAATGCGCTGAAGTTCACCGAGCGCGGCGAGGTGGCCATCGAGGCCCGCTGGCAGGTGCTCGACCGCCAGCTGATCTGGCTGACTTGCACCGTACGCGACACCGGCATCGGCATCGACAACAACCGCCTGGAGATGATGTTCGTGGCCTTCCAGCAGGCCGACAACACCATTTCCCGGCGCTACGGCGGCACCGGCCTGGGCCTGTCGATCGCCCGCACCCTGGCCGAGCGCATGGGCGGCCAGTTACGCGGCGAGAGCCGCGAGGGGCTGGGCTCGACCTTCACCCTGGAAATGCCGCTGGCCCTGGCCAGCGCTCCTGCCACCTTGCCCGGCGCGACGCCCCAGGCCAGCACGATGGGCGAAGGCAGCGGGCGAGTCCTGCTGGTGGAAGACAACCCGGTCAACCAGAGCGTCATCGAGGCGATGCTGCGCAGCCTTGGCTTCGAGGTGAGCCTGGCCATGGACGGTGCCCAGGCGGTCGACCTGGTCGGCCAGCAACGCTTTGCCGCCGTGCTGATGGATTGCCGCCTGCCGAATGTCGACGGCTACGAGGCGACCCGGCGCATCCGCCAGTTGCCGCGCACCGAGGGCCTGCCGATCATCGCCCTGACCGCCAGCGCGCTGCAGGGCGACCGCGAACGCTGCCTGGCCGCCGGAATGAACGATTACCTGAGCAAGCCGTTCAAACGCACGGATCTGCAGCGCATCCTGCAGCGCTGGTTGCCGGGTCGGACAGCCGCGACTGGCGATAAATGCTAAAGTGCGGCAGTCTTAAGGACTGGACAGGACCGCCTCAGGGCCGGAAAATAACATTTCAGTGCACACCTGTACTTCTTTTGCCAGGTGCGCTGTGACTTTCACCACAACGCAATAGTCTACCTGTAGGCTGCCGCCTCGAATGCCAAGTGCTTCGGGCCGGCCGGGAAGATTCATCCCCTGCCGCAGGGGGTTATTGAGGAGCTCGCATGACCAAACAACACGCCTTTACTCGGGAAGACCTGCTGCGCTGCAGTCGCGGTGAGCTGTTCGGCCCCGGTAATGCGCAACTGCCCGCCCCGAACATGCTGATGGTCGATCGCATCACCCATATCAGCGAGGAAGGCGGCAAGTTCGGCAAAGGTGAATTGGTCGCCGAGCTGGATATCAATCCGGACCTGTGGTTCTTCGCCTGCCACTTCGAAGGCGATCCGGTGATGCCGGGCTGCCTGGGCCTGGACGCCATGTGGCAGCTGGTCGGTTTCTTCCTCGGCTGGCAGGGCCTGCCGGGCCGTGGTCGCGCCCTGGGTTCGGGCGAGGTGAAATTCTTCGGCCAGGTGTTGCCTACCGCCAAGAAAGTCACCTACAACATTCATATCAAGCGCGTCCTGAAGGGCAAGCTGAACATGGCCATCGCCGATGGCTCGGTCAGCGTCGACGGTCGCGAGATCTACACCGCCGAAGGCCTGCGGGTCGGCGTGTTCACCTCCACTGACAATTTCTAAGGGTTATTCGCATGCGCCGCGTCGTGATCACTGGTCTGGGCATCGTATCGTGCCTGGGCAATGACAAAGCTACCGTCACCGAAAACCTGCGCAACAGCCGTCCGGGTATCCGTTACAACCCGGAATACAAGGAAATGGGGCTGCGTAGCCAGGTTTCCGGTTCCATCGACCTCAACCTCGAAGAGCTGATCGACCGCAAGGTCTATCGCTTCGTCGGCCACGCCGCGGCCTACGCCTACCTGGCGATGCAGGACGCGATCAAGGACTCGGGCCTGACCGAAGAGCAGGTTTCCAACCCGCGTACCGGCCTGGTTGCCGGCTCCGGCGGCGCTTCCACCCTGAACCAGATGGAAGCCCTGGACACCCTGCGCGAAAAAGGCGTCAAGCGCGTCGGCCCGTACCGCGTCACCCGCACCATGGGCAGCACCGTGTCGGCGTGCCTGGCCACTCCGTTCAAGATCAAGGGCATCAACTACTCGATCTCGTCGGCCTGCGCCACCTCCGCGCACTGCATCGGCACCGCCCTGGAGCAGATCCAGTGGGGCAAGCAGGACATCGTCTTCGCCGGTGGCGGTGAAGAAGAGCACTGGAGCCAGTCGTTCCTGTTCGACGCCATGGGCGCCCTGTCGACCAAGCGCAACGAAACCCCGGAACTGGCCTCGCGCGCCTACGATGCCGACCGTGACGGCTTCGTCATCGCCGGCGGCGGCGGCATGGTGGTGGTCGAGGAGCTCGAGCACGCCCTGGCCCGTGGCGCCAAGATCTACGCCGAGATCGTCGGCTACGGCGCCACTTCCGACGGCTACGACATGGTCGCCCCAAGCGGCGAAGGCGCGATCCGCTGCATGCAGCAGGCGCTGTCCACCGTCGACACCCCGATCGACTACCTGAACACCCACGGCACCTCCACCCCGGTCGGCGACGTCGCCGAAATGAAGGGCGTGCGTGAAGTGTTCGGCGACAAGGCACCGAAGATCAGCTCGACCAAGAGCCTGTCGGGCCACTCGCTGGGCGCCGCGGGCGTGCACGAGGCGATCTACTGCCTGCTGATGATGGAGAACAACTTCATCGCCGGCTCCGCCAACATCGACGAGCTGGACCCGGAGGTCGCCGACCTGCCGGTACTGCGCAAGACCGAAGAGAACGCCAAGATCGACACGGTCATGAGCAACAGCTTCGGCTTCGGCGGCACCAACGCCACCCTGGTGCTCAAGCGCTGGACTGGCAAGTGATCGCTTGATCTGCTGAACGAGAACGCCCGGACCTTGGTCCGGGCGTTTTTGTTTGTGCTGCCAGACGAAGCACGCCCACCTGTAGGAGCGGCCTTGTGCCGCGAAAGGGGCGCAAAGCGCCCCCGGCGATTCATCTGTGAGGTCGATATTCCGGGGCCGCTTTGCGGCCCTTTCGCGGCACAAGGCCGCTCCTACACGGGTCAGGCCTTTTACACGGAGAAACGCTGCACCAGGGTGTTCAGGTCCACCGCCAACCGCGACAGCGCCTGGCTCGCGGCGGACGTCTCCTCGGCCCCGGCCGAGGACTGATGCGCCAAATCGCGGATGGTGGTCAGGTTGCGGTCCACCTCCCGCGCCACCTGGGCCTGCTGCTCCGAGGCACTGGCGATCACCAGGTTACGCTCGTTGATCTGGCCGATGGCCGCGGCGATCGCCTCCAGCGCCTGGCCGGCGGCATGGGCGCCATCCAGGGTCGAACGGGCCTGGGCATCGCTGTGCTGCATACCCTGCACCGCTCGCTCGGCGCCGCTGCGGATGGCGACGATCATCTGCTCGATCTCCTGGGTCGAGGACTGCGTGCGATGGGCCAGCGCCCGCACCTCGTCGGCGACCACCGCGAACCCGCGCCCGGCCTCGCCGGCCCGCGCCGCCTCGATGGCGGCGTTGAGCGCCAGCAGGTTGGTCTGCTCGGCGATCGAGCCGATCACATCCAGCACTTTGCTGATGTCGTGTACCTGCTGGGCCAGTTGCCCCACCTCTTCGGCATTGCCCGCCACGCCATTGGCCAGCGCCTCGATGGCGGTGACCGTGGCCTGCACCTGCTCACGCCCGCGACGGGCAATCTGGTCGGATTCGCGGGAAGCCTCCGAGGTGGCCACCGCATTGCTCGCCACCTCCTCCACCGCCGCCGTCATCTGGTTCACCGCGGTCGCCGCCTGCTCGATTTCCATGCTCTGCTGCTGCAGGCCGCGGGTGGCGTCCTCGGTGACCGCGCTCAGCTCCTCGGAGGCCGAGGCCAGCTGGCTGGCCGAGTCGGAAATTCGCCCGATGGTCTCGCGCAGGCTCTGCTGCATGCTCTTGAGCGCCGCCAGCAGGCGCGCCGGCTCATCATCGCCCTGCACGGTGATCTGCGGTGTGAGATCGCCCGTGGCGACCGTCTCGGCGACCTTCAGCGACTGCCCGAGCGGCCGCACGATGCTACGGGTCAGGGCCAGGGCGAGCACCACGGTGAGGCTCAGGGCGATCACCAACAGCACGCCGACCCAGACCTTCGCGCCGTTGTACACGGCCTCGGCCAGGTCGGTGGCGGAGTTGGCCTGGTGGTTGTTCAGCTCGATCAGCTCGTTGAGCGTGGCGGTCATCTGGTCGGCAAGCTGGTTCATCTCGCCGTTGACCAGCGCCGCCGCCGCCTGGACGTGCCCATCGGTGGCCAACTGCACCACCTGCCCCTGCAAGATCATGTACTGGCGCTCGAGGACCTGGTAGCGGTCGAACAAGGTCCGCTCCTCAGGCAGCACGATCAACCCATCGTAATGGTTCTGGGCCTTGCTCAGGCCGCCCTTGATCTCTTCGATGCGGGCACGATTCTGCTGCTGGGCCGCCGGGTCGGTGTTGACCAGCAGGCGCAGGGTCAAGGCGCGGATGCGCAGCATGTCCTGGGTCATGCGGCCCACCGAGATCACGCTCGGCAGCCAGTTGTTGTCGACCTGCTCGGACTGCTGGCGCATGCTGGTCATCTGCTGCAGCGCGAAGCTGCCCAGCGCCACCACCAGCAGCGCCATGATGCCGAAACCCAGGCCCGCGCGCGGGGCGATATTCAAGCGTCTCAGGCTCATTTCCAGGATCCCTCCCAAAAGCGTTGTTCCGTCGCTTAATGAAGGTATCGGGCCGCCTGGAAATTGCGTAAGACGAAAAGGCGATATCAAAAAGCTATCTACTGCTAAAACGCGCTACTTCGCCGCTTTTGGCAGCAGATTGACAAAATTTGTCCGACTCACCTGCTCCGCCACCGCTGCCGGCAAGGCATCGAGGAAGGGGTTGAAACCGTGCATCTGCTCACCCAGGCTGTCAAACCGCCCCACCAGGTCGGAGCCGAGTACGAAACGCTGCGGGAAGCGCTTCACCAACGTCACCCAGTCCTGGCGCGGCACACCCTGCGAGTCGAGCAGGTAGGGCTTGAGGACGCTCCAGGACAGGTCGACATACAGGTTCGGGTAGTCCTCCAGCAGCCGGGTCAGCACCGGCAGGAGAAAATCCATCTGTTCCTGGTGGCGGTGGATCTCCAGGCTGCTGCCGGCGTGGGCCCAGATGAAGCGGGTATGCGGGTGGTTGCGCAGCGGCTCCTCGATCTCGGCCAGGTACAGCGGGTTGCGCTCGCGCTTGGAGGTGATGTTCGAATGCAGCAGCACCGGCAAATCGCGCTCGGCGGCCAGGTGATAGATGCGGGTCATGGCTTCGTTGTTGGCCCGCGGCGTATCGCCGCTGGTCAAGGCGGTGAGGTCGTCGTGGCGGGTGAATACTTCGCCGATGCCCTGCCACAGCCCCGGATAAAGCTCGAGCATGCGCTCGATATGGTTGACGGCGTTCTTGTCCACCGGATTGAAGCCGGTGAGGAACGGGTGGAAGCGACGGCGTTGCTGCGCTGGCAGCTTCTGCAACGCGTCGGCGACGTACAGGTCGGTGGCGCTGTACCAGTAGGCGTCGGCGTCATCTCCGGCGTAATAGCGCGGGCGCTTGGGCTCGTCCTCATGCCACTTCTTCGCCACCGGGATGCCGGAAATCATCGACTGTTCAACCCCAGCTGCATCCATGGCCTTGAGCAGCGCCGGCATGCCCTCGGTTTCCTGGAAAAAGTCCACGTAGTGCAGGTGCGCGTCGCTGTAGCGGTAGTCGCGGGCCTGCGCGGTGTCGAACAGGCCTGTGCTCAGCAGCAGGCAAGCCAGTGTGCGGGCGATCATCGGAGCCTCCTTTGCCGGTCCCGCAAGAGTAGACCGGACAGCGCCCGCGACGGTTCAGCCACGGGCGGCGAAACGCTATGCTTGCAGGCATCCCTCAAGGAGTGTCGCCATGAGCAGTCCCCTGGTCATCCGCCCACGCGCCGAATCGGTCGAGGGCCAGCCGATCCTGCGCCCGCTGCCCTCGGCGCAGTGCCGCAGCGTCGGCCCATTCGTGTTCTTCGACCATATGCTGGAAACCGACTACGCGCCGGGGCATGGCATGGACATTCGTCAGCATCCGCATATCGGCCTGTCCACCCTCACCTACCTGTTCGAGGGTGAAATCCAGCACAAGGACAGCCTGGGTTCGGACCAGCGCGTGGGCCCCGGGGACGTCAGTTGGATGACTGCCGGGGCGGGTGTGGCGCATGTCGAGCGCACGCCAGCCGATCTGCTGGCCAAGGGTTCAAGACTGCACGGGCTGCAGGTCTGGCTGGCGTCGCCTCGCGAGCACGAGCAGGGCAAGCCGAGCTACAGCCATCATCCGGCGGCGAGCCTGCCGGTCAGTGACAGCCTGGGCGTGCAGATCCGCATGATTGCCGGCAATGGTTTTTGCCTGGAGTCGCCAGTGCCGGTGCTCTCCCCTACCCTGTATGCCCACGTGCACATGCAATCGGCCACGACGCTGGTGGTGCCCGATGAACATGCGCAGCGAGCATTGTATCTACTGGACGGTGAGCTATTCATCAACGGCGAGCAGGTCGAGGCTTGCAGCATGATCGTACTGCAGGAAGGGGAAGAGGTGACGCTGTATGCCGAAGAAGAATGCCAGTTGGTGCTGATTGGCGGCGAGCCGCTGGATGGGCCTCGGCGGATGAACTGGAATTTTGTGGCCAGTGATGCGGAGCTGATCGAGCAAGCGCGGACTAATTGGGCTGCGGAGGATTGGCCGAGGGTGCCGGGGGAAACTTCGAGAATCGAGCTGCCTCGCTGAATTGGGGCTGCGTTGCAGCCCTTTCGCGGCACAAGGCCGCTCCTACAGAAATACGCATCCCCCTGTAGGAGCGGCCTTGTGCCGCGAAGCGTCCCCCTGCGGTATCAGCGCTGGAACACTTCCTTGAGCAGGTTATGCATCGCGCGGAACGCCCGCTCCGACGTACGCCGGTCATACTGCATCTTGCCCGGCACATTGGCATTCGGGTCGGTGAACGAGTGCACCGCACCGCCGTAGCTGAGCAACTGCCAGTCGACTTTAGCGGCGTTCATCTCCTCCTCGAAGGCCGGTAGCTGCTCTTTGGGCACCAGCGGGTCGGAGGCGCCATGAAGGACCAGCACCGAGCCTTTGATACGCTTGGCATCCTCGGGGTTTGGCGTATCCAGGGTGCCGTGGAATGAAACAGCGGCCTTCAGGTCGGCACCGGTACGGGCCAGCTCCAGGGCACAACAGCCGCCGAAGCAGAAGCCGAAGGTAGCCACCTTGCCGGGCTCCAGCAAGGCCTTCGATTGCCCCACCAACTGCGCCAGCGCCTCCTGCATGCGCTTGCGCAGCTCGGCACGATCGTTCTTCAGCGGCATCATCGCCGCGCCCGCCTCGTCGGCATTGGACGGACGGACCGACTGGCCGTACAGGTCGGCGATCAACACCACATAGCCTTGCTCGGCCACTTCCCTGGCGATACGTTCGGCGCCCTCGCCGATACCCATCCAGTTCGGCGCCATCACCAGCCCCGGCTGCGGCAGCGCGCCCTGGGTATAGACCAGGCGGCTTTCGTAAGTTTTGCCTGACAGGTGATAGACCAGCGACTCGACAATGACCTTGCTCATTCAGCTCTCCTTGGGCTTTCACGGGTAAGCACATGATAGATGTATTCGTGGGAGCGGGCTTGCCCCGCGAAGGGGACATCGCGGGGCAAGCCCGCTCCCACAGGCGAGTCCCCGCCAGAAATGAAAAAGCCCGCCGAAGCGGGCTTTTTCTGCGTCAGATCAAGCGGACAGCTCGACCAGCAGCTTGTTGAGGCGACGCACGTAGGCCGCCGGGTCCTTCAGGCTGTCGCCGGCCGCCAGGGCCGCCTGGTCGAACAGGATGTGCGAAAGCTCGGCGAAGCGATCTTCGCTCTGCTCGCCATCGAGCTTCTCGATCAGCGGGTGGGTCGGGTTGAACTCGAAGATCGGCTTGGACTCCGGCACCTTCTGCCCGCTGGCTTCGAGGATCTGGCGCATCTGCAGGCCCAGGTCCTGTTCGCCGATGGCCAGGATTGCCGGCGAGTCGGTCAGGCGGTGCGAGACACGCACCTCCGCCACGCTGTCACCCAGCGCGCCCTTGAGGCGCTCGACCAGGCCTTCCTTGTCCTTGGCGACTTCTTCCTGGGCCTTCTTGTCCTCTTCGGAGTCCAGCTTGCCCAGGTCCAGGTCGCCACGGGCGACGTCGACGAAGGCCTTGCCATCGAACTCGCTGAGGTAGCTCATCAGCCATTCGTCGATGCGATCGGTCAGCAGCAGCACTTCGATGCCTTTCTTGCGGAAGACTTCCAGGTGCGGGCTGTTCTTGACCTGGGCGTAGGACTCGCCGGTGAGGAAGTAGATCTTGTCCTGGCCTTCCTTGGCGCGGGCCAGGTAGTCGGCCAGGGCAACGCTCTGCTCGCCGCTGTCGTCATGGGTGGAGGCAAAGCGCAGCAGGCTGGCGATCTTCTCCTTGTTGGCGAAGTCCTCGGCCGGGCCTTCCTTCAGCACCTGGCCGAAGTTCTTCCAGAAGCCCTTGTACTGCTCGGGCTCGTTCTTCGCCAGCTTCTCCAGCATGTCCAGCACGCGCTTGGTCAGCGCGGTCTTCATCGAATCGATGATCGGATCCTTCTGCAGGATCTCGCGGGAAACGTTCAGCGACAGGTCGTTGGAGTCGACCACGCCCTTGATGAAGCGCAGGTACAGCGGCAGGAACGACTCGGCCTGGTCCATGATGAACACGCGCTGCACGTACAGCTTCAGGCCACGTGGCGCTTCGCGCTGGTACAGGTCGAACGGCGCGCGGGCCGGCACGTACAGCAGCGAGTTGTATTCGAGCTTGCCTTCGACCTTGTTGTGGGTCCAGGCCAGCGGGTTTTCGAAGTCATGGCCGATGTGCTTGTAGAACTCCTGGTATTCCTCGTCCTTGATCTCGGTACGCGGGCGGGTCCACAGGGCGCTGGCGCGGTTGACGGTTTCCCACTCCTGCGCCGGCTGTTCTTCACCTTCGGCGGCCGCTGCCTGCTCTTTCGGCAGCTCGATCGGCAAGGCGATGTGATCGGAGTATTTCTTGATGATGTTGCGCAGGCGCCAGCCATCGGCGAACTCGTCCTCGCCCTTCTTCAGGTGCAGGACAATGCGGGTGCCGCGCTCTGACTTGTCGACCGTGGCCACTTCGAAGTCGCCCTCGCCCTTGGACGACCAGTGCACGCCTTCGGCGGCCGGCAGCCCGGCGCGACGGCTGAACACATCAACCTTGTCGGCGACGATGAACGCGGAGTAGAAGCCCACGCCGAACTGACCGATCAGGTGCGAGTCCTTCTTCTGGTCACCGGTGAGGTTCTTCATGAAGTCGGCAGTGCCGGACTTGGCGATGGTGCCCAGGTGGGCGATGACGTCTTCGCGGCTCATGCCGATACCGTTGTCCTCGAGGGTCACGGTATTGGCGGCCTTGTCGAAGCTCACGCGGATCTTCAGCTCGGCGCCGCCTTCGAGCAGCTCAGGCTTGGCCAGGGCCTCGAAACGCAGCTTGTCGACGGCGTCGGAGGCGTTGGAGACCAGCTCGCGCAGGAAGATCTCCTTGTTCGAATACAGGGAATGGATCATGAGGTGCAGCAGCTGCTTTACCTCGGTCTGGAAGCCCAGGGTTTGTTTTTGAGTCTCCACACTCATGGTCTTCAAAACTCCAATCTGTTGGTTGTTGGCGCCTGGCGGCCGTCTGGCCTGCTTTTGATGGCGGATGTCCAACAGATGGGGGCAGCCCCGACTATTTCAAGGGCTTTTCCGGTTCGATCTTGAAATGCGCGCGCGCCGTGGCGATCGGCGTGTCGCGATCGCCCTGCCAGGCGGTGATCGCCACGTTGGTCACCCGCCGCCCCTGGCGCCACAGCTGGCACTGGGCATAGGTGTCGCGAAAATGCCCGGCGCGCAGGTAGTCGATGGAGAAATCGATGATCTTCGGAATACTCGCGCTCTCGCTGTAGATCAGCAGGTAGAGCGCCGCAGACAGCTCCATGAACCCGGCGATGACGCCACCATGGATCGCCGGCAGCAACGGATTGCCGATGTTGTCTGGGTTGGCCGGCAGGCGGAACAGCAGGTCGTCGCCCTGGCGCTCGCATTCGATGCCGATCAGCCCGGCATACGGGATCAACGCCAGCAGGGGCTGGTAGTCGCCGCGGGCATGGGCCTGGTTCAGCTGTTGACGGATATCGGCAGGAATCACGCGCGGCCCTCCTTGAGGCTGTTGCCGAAGCGGATACCACCCTTGACGTCCTGCCCCAGGCGCATGAAGGTGCCGACCACCTGGCAGATCGGTTGCGCAGGGTCATCCTGGTAGGCGGTGCCACGGGTAAAGATGACATCCCGGGTTACCCGGTAGCACTGGGCGTAACCGTAGATATCCTTGCCCGCCTCGGCCGGGTGCATGTAGTCGATGCGCAGGTCCAGGGTCGGGCACACTTCGAAACGGGGCAGCGCGCAGAGCGTGGCCATGCCGCAGGTGGTGTCCATCAGCGTGGTCAGCACGCCGCCATGCACCGCGCCGTTCTGTGGATTGCCGACAATCGCCGGCGACCAGGGCAGCACCAGCGTCATGCCGTCGGCATCGGCGTGGTGCACGCGCATCTGCAATACCTGGCAATGTTTCAGCGCCGAGAGAAAACGCTCGGCCATCGCCATCAACGGCGTCTCGTTCATTGTCCCTCGCTGCATAAAATGGATAAAAAGTCTATATAGGTCGGGCAGTTATATATCTGTAACCTTTGTGGAACTTATTCGTACCCGGCGAACTCGAAGGTACAAGTAAAGTTATTCCACCCAGGAGAAACACCCCATGCGTAAACCTTTTGCTTTTGCTCTGATGCTGGCCGCTGCCATGGGCCTGGCTGCTTGCGATAAAGCGAGCGAAGACAAAGCCCAGGACGCACAGCAACACGCCGAGCAAGCCCAAGAGAAGATGGGCGAAGCTCAGGATAAGATGAACGAAGCCGCCAAGGAAAACGCCGAAGCCGCCAAAGATCAGGCCGAAGCGCAGCAGAAGGCCGCCGAGGAAGCCGCGCCGACTACCCCAGCGCCGACCACTGCACCTGCCGAACCTGCCAAGCAGTAATCGCGCAGTACAAAAAAACCCGACAATGTCGGGTTTTTTTGTACCTGCGTTTAACGCTGAAAGGCTTCAGCCGGCAATACCGGAAGTGTCCTTGCCTGGCTCTACCGATACACTTTCGGTCGGTGTGAACACCATCACTTCCAGCACATGGGAATGGAACTCGCGGCGATACAGGATGAATACAACGCCGACGCTCATGACCATGAACAACCAGGGGCTGATGAACCAGCTCAACATGGCCATGCCGAAGTAATACGAACGCAACCCCAGGTTGAACTGGTTGGCGGCCAGCGACAGTACTCGTGCGGCCCGAGAGGCAAAAGCCTTGCGTTCGAGTTCGTTGACCAGACGCTCGCCGATCATCGGGGCCGAGCCCACCAGCACCGCGGCGAAGTTGTATTGGCGCATGCACCAGCTGAAGGTAAAGAAGGCGTAGACGAATACCGTTGCCAGGCACAGCAGCTTGATTTCCGACATGCCTTGCGAGGCCTGCTGTACCAATGGCAGGTCGGCCAGCAGCGACAGCGCGCGATCCGACGCGCCAAGCACGGTGAGGATACCGGCGAGGATGATCAGGGTACTGGAGGCGAAGAACGACGCGTTGCGCTCCAGGTTGCCGATCACGCTGGCATCGGCGATGCGGTTGTCGCGCAGCAGCATGCGGCGCATCCAGTCTTCGCGGTACAGGTGCAGCACGCTGGCCAGGCACGCCGTGTCGCGGCCTTTCCAGATGGCGTAGCGGGTGTAGCCGCCCCAGCAGATGGCGAACCAGCAGGCGGCCAGGAGGTTGCCCAGGTTGTTTTGGATGAAGCTCATGCAGGAATCCCGTGAAAGAGAAACAGACCGGTTTTCGACGTCCGGATTCGCCATAAGACACATGTGCGCCATTTTTGGCTTTTCCTGCACTGGCCTCTTCGCGGGTAAACCCGCTCCCACAGGGATCGCACGGTGCTTGTGGGAGCGGGTTTACCCGCGAAAGGGCCGGCACAGGTAATAAAAAACCCCGCTCCTTCACAGGAAGCGGGGTTTCGATATCCACCTTGGTCAGGCGCCCTTCGGCTTGTGGCCAGCGCCCTGCCCTTCAGGTTTCAATCCATCAGGCCAGCGCCTCGCGCGGCTTGCCCAACATGCGGTCGAAGACCACGGCGGCGGCCAGGGTGACCACCGAAGGCACCAGCCAGGCCATGCCTTCGTTGCTGAACGGCAGATGGGCCAAGGCGTCAGGCAGTACGTGGGCAAAGCTGCTGCCCTTGATCGCATCGACAACGCCGAACACCAGCGACACCAGCATGACCGGGGCCAGGATGCGGGTTGGCGAATTCCACAGGTCCTTCACGAAGCTCAGGCCCACGACCACGATGCACGGCGGGTAGATCGCCGTCAGCACGGGAATCGAGAACATGATCAGCTTGGTCAGGCCCAGGTTGGAGATCACCAGCGAGAAGCCGGCCAGGATCACCACCAGGGTGCGGTACGACAACGGCAGGATCTGGCTGAAATACTCGGCGCAGGCGCAGGTCAGGCCAACGGCGGTCACCAGGCAGGCCAGGGCGATCAGCACGGCGAGGAAGCCGCTGCCCAGGGAACCGAAGGTGTGCTGCACGTAGGCATGCAGGACCATCGCGCCGTTGGTGGCGTCGGCGGCGATGTCATGGCTGCCCGCGCCGAGGCGGAACAGGCTGACATACACCAGCACCAGGCCGACACCGGCAATCAGGCCGGCGATGATGGCATAGCGAGTGATCAGCTTCGGCGACTCGACGCCACGTGAGCGGATGGCGTTGACGATGACGATACCGAAGACCAGGGCGCCCAGGGTGTCCATGGTCAGGTAGCCATCGGAGAACCCTTTGGAGAACGCAGCGGCGGCGTAGGCAGGCTGGGCCTCGCCAATGGTGCCGGCCGGCAGGGCGAAGGCCGCGATGCCCAGCACCGCCAGGGCGATGATCTTCAACGGCGCGAGGAAACGGCCCACGGTGTCGAGCAGCTTGCCCGGGTACATGGACACGGCCAGCACCACGGCGAAGTACACGATGCTGTAGATAAGCAGCGCCGTCGGGCTCTCGCCGGTCAGCGGTGCAACGCCCACTTCGAACGACACGGTCGCGGTACGCGGAGTGGCGAACAGCGGGCCGACGGAGAGGTAGCACACGGCCGCCAGCAGGCCACCGAAGAACTTGCCGATCGGGCTGCTCAGGGCGTCCATGCCGCCACCGACCTTGGCCAGGGCGATGACGGTGATGACCGGCAGGCCTACGGCGGTGACCAGGAAGCCGAGTGCGGCCATCCATACGTTCGGGCCGGATTGCAGGCCGACGATGGGCGGGAAGATGATGTTGCCGGCGCCGACGAACAGCGCGAACGTCATAAAGCCAAGTGCCAGGATATCCTGGCCTTTTAACACTTTCATTTAAGGAAATACCACACTGCTGAAATCGGGAGTCGGAGGGGATTTCCCATAGGATGAAGGGAAATGCTGCCCGGCTTGGTGAGCCAGACCCGTTTAGCGTGTCGTTCCCTTTTGGGGTACGGGCACAGAGTGAACGCGTAGCCTACCTGTTTTGCCTGACAAACGCACTGGCACAGTGCTGCTTGTCCGATGTGCGTATGTGTTTGTCGTCTGGTTGAACGTGTTAGGCGACAATTTATTGCTCATTTGGGTAGATGTCTGGTTGAAAATCCTGATTGAGGTGATCGAATTTCCCCCATCACCTGTGCCGGCCTCTTCGCGGGTAAACCCGCTCCCACAGGGATTGTGTGATGCCCTGTGGGAGCGGGTTTACCCGCGAAGAGGCCGGCACAGCCGCAACAACGACAAAGGCCACCCGAAGGTGGCCTTTGTGCGCGTGGGGGGTACTGCGTGTTACTTACTTCTTGACTTCCCAGCCAGTCAGCTCGGCCAGGGCCTTGCCGATGTCAGCCAGGGAACGCACGGTTTTAACACCGGCGTCCTGCAGGGCGGCGAACTTCTCGTCCGCAGTACCCTTGCCACCGGAGATGATGGCGCCAGCGTGGCCCATGCGCTTGCCCGCAGGTGCGGTAACACCGGCGATGTAGGAAACGACAGGCTTGGTCACGTTGGCCTTGATGTAGGCCGCGGCTTCTTCTTCAGCGGAACCGCCGATCTCACCGATCATGACGATCGCTTCGGTCTTCGGATCTTCCTGGAACAGCTTCAGGATGTCGATGAAGTTGGAGCCCGGGATCGGGTCACCGCCGATGCCGACGCAGGTCGACTGGCCGAAGCCGGCGTCGGTGGTCTGCTTCACAGCTTCGTAGGTCAGGGTGCCGGAACGCGAAACGATACCGACCTTGCCTGGCAGGTGGATGTGACCCGGCATGATGCCGATCTTGCACTCGCCCGGAGTGATCACGCCTGGGCAGTTCGGGCCGATCAGGGTCACGCCCAGCTCGTCGCACTTGACCTTGGCGTCCAGCATGTCGAGGGTAGGAATACCCTCGGTGATGCAGACGATCAGCTTGATGCCACCGAAGGCGGCTTCCAGGATCGAGTCCTTGCAGAAAGGAGCCGGTACGTAGATGACCGACGCGTCAGCGCCGGTGGCTTCTACAGCTTCTTTCACAGTGTTGAACACCGGCAGGCCCAGGTGGGTGGTGCCACCCTTGCCCGGGGTGACGCCGCCGACCATCTTGGTGCCGTAGGCGATGGCTTGTTCGGAGTGGAAAGTACCCTGCGAGCCGGTGAAGCCCTGGCAGATGACTTTGGTGTCTTTATTGATCAGGACGCTCATTACGTGCCCTCCGCAGCTTTGACAACTTGTTGAGCAGCGTCGGTCAGGCTGGTTGCCGCAATGATGTTCAAACCGCTTTCTGCCAGTACTTTAGCGCCCAGTTCGGCGTTGTTGCCTTCGAGGCGAACGACAACCGGAACCTTGACGCCGACTTCTTTCACAGCGCCGATGATGCCTTCGGCAATCATGTCGCAGCGAACGATGCCGCCGAAGATGTTGACCAGGACGGCCGCGACATTGCTGTCGGACAGAATGATCTTGAACGCTTCGGTAACGCGCTCTTTGGTAGCGCCGCCGCCTACGTCGAGGAAGTTGGCTGGCTTGCCGCCGTGCAGGTTGACGATGTCCATGGTACCCATGGCCAGGCCGGCACCGTTGACCATGCAGCCGATGTTGCCTTCAAGGGCAACGTAGTTCAGTTCGAACTTGGCGGCGTGGGCTTCACGGGCGTCGTCCTGCGACGGGTCGTGGAAGGTCTTCAGCTTCGGCTGACGGTACATGGCGTTGGCGTCGATGTTGATCTTGGCATCGAGGCAGTGCAGATCGCCGTCGGCCTTGATCACCAGCGGGTTCACTTCCAGCAGGGCCAGATCGTGATCCTTGAACAGCTTGGCCAGGCCTACGAAGATCTTGGCGAACTGCTGAACTTGCTTGCCTTCCAGGCCCAGCTGGAACGCCAGCTCGCGACCCTGGAACGGCTGAGCGCCGACCAGCGGATCGATGGTGGCCTTGAGGATCTTCTCAGGAGTGTCGTGAGCGACTTTCTCGATGTCCACGCCACCTTCGGTGGAAGCCATGAACACGATGCGGCGGCTCGAACGATCGACTACAGCGCCCAGGTACAGCTCTTTGGCGATGTCAGTGCAGGATTCGACCAGGATCTTGGAAACTGGCTGACCATTGGCGTCGGTCTGGTAGGTAACCAGGTTCTTGCCAAGCCACTGGGCAGCGAACGCCTTGGCGTCTTCCTTGCTGCGAACCAGCTTGACGCCGCCCGCTTTACCGCGACCACCCGCGTGAACCTGGGCTTTTACAACCCACTCGGAACCGCCGATCTTGTCGCAGGCTTCTGCTGCAGCTTCAGGGGTGTCGACTGCGAAACCCTTGGAAACTGGCAGGCCGTATTCAGCGAACAGCTGCTTACCCTGATACTCGTGAAGATTCATGCTTTTTACCGTCTTCGTTAGGTACTGCGCTTCGGCGCTGCGCCATTACTGGCGCCGCACCACCTGTGACCGTTGACCCCGGGTTTTCCCATGTGATCCGGTCCGGCGGACGTTCCGCGGTGAGTCTTGCACGCAAGACCCACGACGGGCAGACCGCCGTGGTTTCTTATAATTAACGCTTCTTACGGTTGGCGACGTGAATGGCACCGCCATTCACCGCCAGCGCTGCTTCATGCAACGCTTCGGACAGGGTCGGATGGCTGAAGACCATCATGCCCAGATCCTCGGCACTGGTGCCGAATTCCATTGCAATCGCGCCCTGCTGTACCAGTTCGGCAGCCGACGGGCCAATCACGTGAACACCCAGGACGCGGTCGGTCTTGGCGTCGGCGATGACCTTGACGAAACCACCGGTATCGTTGGCTGCCATCGCACGGCCGCTGGCCGCGAACGGGAAGGTGCCTACGTTAACCTCAACACCCTCGGCCTTCAAGGCTTGTTCGGTCTTGCCGACCCACGCGATTTCCGGGTGGGTGTAGATAACCGACGGGATCAGGTCGTAGTTCATCTGGGCCTTGTGGCCCTTGATGCGCTCGACGACCATGATGCCCTCTTCCGAGGCCTTGTGCGCCAGCATCATGCCGCGCACCACGTCACCGATGGCGTAGACGCCCGGAACGCTGGTGGCGCAGTGGTCATCGACGAAGATGTAGCCACGCTCGTCGATGGTCACGCCGCTGTCGGCGGCCAGCAGGTCGGTGGTCACCGGACGACGGCCGACCGCGACGATCAGCTTGTCGAAGGTGATCTTCTGCTCGCCTTCGGCGTTGGTGTAGGTGACTTCGACTTCGTTGCCGTTGACTTTCGAGCCGGTGACGCGAGCGCCCAGCTTGATGTCCAGGCCTTGCTTGGTCAGGGTCTTCTGGGCTTCTTTCGACACGGCGGTGTCGGCAGCCATCAGGAAGGTGTCCAGGGCTTCCAGGACGGTGACTTCGGCACCCAGGCGAGCCCATACCGAGCCCAGCTCCAGGCCGATCACGCCGGCACCGATGACGCCCAGGCGCTTCGGTACGCTCTGGAATTCCAGGGCGCCGGTGGAGTCGACGATGACGTTCTGGTCGACCGGGGCCGGCGGAATGTCGATCGGACGCGAACCGGAGGCCAGGATCACGTTCTCGGCTTCGATGACTTCGGTGGTGCCGTCAGCCTTGGTGACTTCGACTTTCTTGCCGGCCAGCAGCTTGCCGTGGCCCTGGATCGAAGTGACGCCGTTGGCCTTGAACAGGGTGGCGACGCCACCGGTCAGGTTCTTGACGATGCCGGCCTTGCGGCCAACCATCGCGGCAACGTCCATCTTCACTTCACCAGTGGAGATACCGTGCACGTTGAAGCTCTCTTTGGCTTCCTTGTACTTCCAGGAGCTGTCCAGCAGCGCCTTGGACGGAATGCAACCCACGTTCAGGCAGGTGCCGCCCAGGGCCAGCTTGCCCTCGGCGTCGGTGTATTTCTCGATACAGGCAGTCTTCAGACCGAGTTGGGCAGCCTTGATGGCGGCAACATAGCCGCCAGGACCTGCACCAATCACCACTACGTCGAATTTCTGGGTCATAAAAGATTCCTTATCAGCTACAAGCTACAGGCCGCCTACCGCACGGCCCCGCCTCTTGCGAAGAGCGGGGCCGGCGGCGCGCGGCTAGTTGATTAGATGTCCAGCAGCAGGCGAGACGGATCTTCCAGCAGGTTCTTGATGGTCACCAGGAAGGTTACCGCTTCCTTGCCGTCGATCAGGCGGTGGTCATAGGACAGCGCCAGGTACATCATCGGGCGGATCACCACTTGGCCATTGATGGCCATCGGGCGCTGGATGATGTTGTGCATACCCAGGATCGCGGCCTGCGGCGGGTTGACGATCGGGGTCGACATCATCGAGCCGAAGGTACCACCGTTGGTGATGGTGAAGGTACCGCCAGTCATCTCTTCGATCGACAGCTTGCCGTCACGGGCTTTCTTGCCGAAGGTGGCGATGCCGTTCTCGATTTCGGCCAGGCTCATCGATTCGGCGTTGCGCAGCACCGGTACCACCAGGCCACGGTCGCTGGAGACGGCGACGCCGACGTCAGCAAAGCCGTGGTAGACGATGTCGTTGCCGTCGATCGAGGCGTTGACCGCCGGGAAGCGCTTCAGCGCCTCGGTGGCCGCCTTGACGAAGAACGACATGAAGCCCAGGCGCACGCCGTTGTGGGTCTTCTCGAACAGGTCCTTGTACTTCGAACGCAGGGCCATGACTTCGGTCATGTCGACTTCGTTGAAGGTGGTCAGCATGGCCATGTTCGACTGTGCTTCGACCAGACGCTCGGCGATCTTGGCGCGCAGGCGGGTCATCGGCACACGCTTCTCGGTGCGGTCGCCAGCGGCGACGACGACCGGGGCAGCGGCAGCGGCGGCCGGCTTGGCAGCCGGTGCAGCGGCAGGGGCCGACTTCTTGTTGGCGACGGCAGCGACGACGTCTTCCTTGGTGATGCGACCGCCCTTGCCGGTGCCGGCAACGGTAGCCAGGTCGATGCCGTTCTCTTCAGCCAGCTTGCGCGCGGCTGGAGCGGCGACCGGGTCGTCTTCGCCAGCATCGGCGGCAGCGGCGGCCGGAGCAGCAGCGGCAGGCGCGGCAGCCGGAGCTGCGGCGGCGGCGCCACCTTCAACGATCGAGCCCAGGACTTCGTCGGACAGGACGGTGTCGCCCTCGCCCTTGACGATGGCGCCCAGCACGCCGTCGGCGGTGGCCAGGACTTCCAGGACGACCTTGTCGGTCTCGATGTCGACGATCAGCTCGTCACGCTTGACGGCGTCGCCCGGCTGCTTGTGCCAGGTGGCAACGGTGCCATCGGCAACCGATTCCGGGAAGGTTGGGGCTTTGATCTCGATAGCCATTATCTGTGTTTCCTTAAATTCGGTTTCAGGTGCGCGAGGCGTTAGACAGTGAAGGCGTCTTGCAGCAGTTTTTCCTGCTGTTCGGCGTGCTTCGATGCGTAACCACAGGCTGGCGCGGCGGAAGCGTCGCGACCGGCGTATTCCAGGACCAGCGCCTTGTTGTGGCGACCCAGGATACGGCGCATGTGGTGCTGGCTGCTGTACCAGGCGCCCTGGTTCATCGGCTCTTCCTGACACCACACTGCGTGCTTGAGGTTGGTGTAAGGCGCGAGGATTTCGACCAGGTCGTCCTCAGGGAACGGATACAGCTGCTCGATACGCACGATGGCGATATCTTCGCGGCCTTCGGCACGGCGTTTTTCCAGCAGATCGTAGTAGACCTTGCCACCGCACAGGACCAGGCGCTCGACCTTGGCCGGATCCAGGGTGTCGATTTCCGGGATCACGGTCTGGAACGAGCCATCGGCCAGGTCTTCCAGGGTCGAGATGGCCAGCTTGTGGCGCAGCAGCGACTTCGGCGTCAGCACGACCAGCGGTTTGCGCAGCGGACGGATGACCTGGCGACGCAGCAGGTGGTAGATCTGTGCCGGGGTGGTCGGCACGCAAACCTGGATGTTGTGCTCGGCGCACAGCTGCAGGTAGCGTTCCAGACGCGCGGAGGAGTGCTCCGGACCCTGGCCTTCATAGCCGTGCGGCAGCAGCATGGTCAGACCGCACAGGCGGCCCCACTTGTGCTCGCCGCTGGTGATGAACTGGTCGATCACCACTTGCGCACCGTTGGCGAAGTCGCCGAACTGGGCTTCCCAGATCACCAGCGCGTTCGGCGTGGTGGTCGAGTAGCCGTATTCGAAGGCCAGTACCGCTTCTTCCGAGAGGAAGGAGTCGTACAGGTCGAAACGCGGCTGGCCCGGGAACAGGTTCTTCAGCGGCACGTAGGTGCTGGCGTCCTTCTGGTTGTGCAGCACCGCGTGACGGTGCGAGAAGGTGCCACGGCCGATGTCCTGGCCGGTCATGCGGATCGGGTGACCTTCGAACTGCAGGGTGGCGTAGGCCATGGTCTCTGCATAACCCCAGTTGATCGGCAAGCCACCGGCCTGCATCTTCTGGCGATCTTCGTAGATCTTCGCGACCTGGCGCTGGACGACGAAACCTTCAGGCAGCTCGAGCAGCTTGGCCGACAGCTCCTGCAGGGTCTTGAGGTCGAAGCGGGTGTCGTGACGCGCGGTCCAGGCATGGCCCAGGTATGGACGCCAGTCGACGAACAGCTCGCGGTTAGGCTCCTTGACCAGGCTCTTGACCACGTGCAGACCGTTGTCCAGGGCGTTGCGGTACTCGTCGATCTTGGCCTGGGCGCGCTCGGCGTCGATGCGACCGGCGCTGATCAGCTGCTCGGCGTACAGCTCACGGGTAGTGCGCTGCTTGCTGATCTGCTGGTACATCAAAGGCTGGGTGCCGTTCGGCTCGTCGGCCTCGTTGTGGCCGCGACGACGGTAGCAGACCAGGTCGATGACCACGTCACGCTTGAACTGCATGCGATAGTCGATGGCCAGCTGGGTGACGAACATCACCGCTTCCGGATCGTCGCCGTTCACGTGCAGGATCGGCGCCTGGATCATCTTGGCAACGTCGGTGGCGTACTCGGTGGAGCGCGCGTCCAGCGGGTTGCTGATGGTGAAACCGACCTGGTTGTTGATCACGATGTGCACGGTGCCGCCGGTCTTGAAACCGCGGGTCTGCGACATCTGGAAGGTTTCCATGACCACACCCTGGCCGGCGAATGCTGCGTCACCGTGGATGGAGATCGGCAGAACCTTGTCGCCAACGGTGTCGTTGCGGCGATCCTGGCGGGCGCGAACCGAACCTTCCACCACTGGCGAGACGATTTCCAGGTGGGAGGGGTTGAACGCCATGGCCAGGTGGACTTCGCCACCGGGAGTCATCACGTTGGAGGAGAAGCCCTGGTGATACTTCACGTCACCGGAGCCCAGCTCGTTCATCTTCTTGCCTTCGAACTCGTCGAACAGCTCGCGCGGGTTCTTGCCGAAGGTGTTGACGAGCACGTTGAGGCGACCACGGTGGGCCATGCCGATCACGACTTCCTTGGTGCCGTAGGAACCGGAGCGCTGGATCATTTCGTCCAGCATCGGGATCAGGCTTTCGCCACCCTCGAGGCCGAAGCGCTTGGTGCCCGGGTACTTGGTGCCCAGGTACTTCTCCAGGCCCTCACCGGCCGTGACGCGCTCGAGCAGGTGAGCCTGCACGTCGGCGGAGAATTCCGGACGGCCACGTACGCTTTCCAGGCGCTGCTGGAACCAGCTGCGCTGCTCGGAATCGACGATGTGGGTGAACTCGGCGCCAATGGTGCGACAATATGTCTTCTGCAGCGCTTCGAAGATTTCGCGTAGGCTCGCTTCCTCTTTGCCGATGAACAGGTCGCCGGCACGGAAGGTCGTATCAAGATCGGCATTGGTCAAGCCGTAGTGATTGATCGACAGGTCTACGGGCGCAGGACGCTGCCACAACCCCAACGGGTCGAGCTTGGCAGCCTGATGGCCGCGCATACGATAGGCCTGGATCAGTCGCAGCACTTCAACCTGCTTCTTCTCGTGTTCACTGCTCACGCTCCCGGCGGATACCGGTTGGGCGCGGCGCTGGTTCTTTGCCAGCAGTACGAAATGGTCGCGGATCGTCGAGTGCGATACATCGGTAGCGGTGCTGCCGTCGGCGGGCAACTTCTGGAAGTAAGTGCGCCACTCTTCTGGCACAGCGTTAGGGTCGTGCAGGTAGAGCTCATAAAGCTCTTCCACATATGCAGCGTTACCACCTGAAAGGTGGGCGCTATCCCACATGCGCTGCATCACGCTTTCTTGCATGCTTGGTCACCCTCGGTTAGGGGACTGATCGGCGAGAGCCACAGCAAACCTGGAAAAGTCCGAACACAGCGACTGAACCACGCCACCTGGATCCTGCTGATTTTCCGGGTACCAGCCCGGAAGCCCCTGCTGGTCTCATATCTTCATAGGTAATGAGCGCGGGCTTTTTGGGCCCTTGCTCGGGTTTTACCTCAGTGCGGGCTCACCACCCGCACCTCGGCTTACTGCAGGTACAACGCTTTGAATCAGGTGCCGCTTTGCAGCAGCATGTTACGTACGTGGCCGATTGCCTTGGTCGGATTCAGACCTTTCGGGCAAACGTTCACGCAGTTCATGATCCCGCGGCAGCGGAATACGCTGAACGGGTCATCCAGGGACGCCAGGCGCTCCTGAGTCTTGGTGTCACGGCTGTCGGCCAGGAAGCGGTAGGCCTGCAGCAGTGCGGCGGGGCCCAGGAACTTGTCCGGGTTCCACCAGAACGACGGGCAGGAGGTCGAGCAGCAGGCGCACAGGATGCACTCGTACAGACCGTCCAGCTTGTCGCGATCTTCCGGCGACTGCAGACGCTCGATGGCCGGGGCCGGCGTGTCGTTCTGCAGGAAAGGCTTCACCTTCTCGTACTGCTTGTAGAAGATGCTCATATCGACCACCAGGTCACGAATGACCGGCAGGCCAGGCAGCGGACGCAGGACCAGCTTGTTGCCCTTGACCACACCCGACAGCGGGGTGATGCAGGCCAGGCCGTTCTTGCCGTTCATGTTCATGCCATCGGAACCACACACGCCTTCACGGCAGGAGCGACGGTACGAGAAGCCCTCGTCCTTTTCCTTGATCAGCGCCAGCACGTCCAGAACCATCAGGTCCTTGCCGCCGGTATCGACGTCGAACGACTCCATCTTGGGCGCCGAGTCGGTGTCGGGGTTGTAACGATAAACTTCGACTTTCAACATAGCAGCCACCCTTAGTAAGTCCGGACTTTTGGTTCGAAGGCAGGAACTGTCTTCGGCGCAAAGTTGACGCCACGCTTGGCAACGCGCTTCTCACCCGGGTAGTACAGGGTGTGGCACAGCCAGTTCTCGTCGTCACGGTCTTCGAAGTCTTCACGGGCGTGCGCGCCGCGGGACTCTTTACGGGCTTCAGCGGCAATGGCGGTCGCTTCGGCGACTTCCAGCAGGTTCTGCAGCTCCAGCGCTTCGATACGCGCGGTGTTGAAGGCCTGGGACTTGTCGTTGATCTTGACGTTGGCGATGCGGTCACGCAGGCCAGCCAGCTGCTCGATACCCTTCTGCATGTATTCGCCGGTACGGAATACACCGAAGTAGTTCTGCATGCAGCTTTGCAGTTCGCGCTTCAGGCTTGCCACGTCTTCACCGCTGGTACGCTCATTGAGCTTGTTCAGGCGGTTCAGGGCAACATCGACGTCGGTGTCGCTGGCATCGCGGTACTCGACGCCTTCGGTCAGCGCCTTTTCCAGGTGCAGGCCGGCGGCACGGCCGAACACCACCAGGTCGAGCAGCGAGTTGCCGCCCAGGCGGTTGGCGCCATGGACCGATACGCACGCCACCTCACCGACCGCGAACAGGCCCGGAATGATGTGGTCCTTGCCTTCGGCGTCCATGGTGATGGCCTGGCCATGAATGTTGGTGGCAACGCCGCCCATCATGTAGTGGCAGGTCGGAACGACCGGGACCGGCGCGACCACAGGGTCGACGTGGGCGAAGGTCTTGGACAGCTCGCAGATACCTGGCAGGCGGCTGTGCAGCACTTCCTCGCCCAGGTGATCCAGCTTCAGCAGCACGTGGTCCTTGTTCGGGCCCACGCCGTTGCCGGCGATGATCTCTTTGACCATGGAACGGGCAACCACGTCGCGGCCAGCCAGGTCTTTCGCGTTCGGCGCATAACGCTCCATGAAGCGCTCGCCGTGGGCGTTGATCAGGTAGCCACCTTCACCACGGCAACCTTCGGTTACCAGTACACCGGCGCCGGCGATGCCGGTCGGGTGGAACTGCCACATCTCGATGTCCTGCACCGGTACACCGGCACGCAGCGCCATGCCGATACCGTCGCCGGTATTGATCAGGGCGTTGGTGGTGGAGGCATAGATACGGCCCGCACCGCCAGTCGCCAGCACGGTGGCCTTGGACTTGATGTACATGGTTTCGCCGGTTTCGATGCAGATCGCGATCACACCGACGAAGGCGCCGTCCTGGTTCTTCACCAGGTCGACGGCGTAGTACTCGTTGAGGAAGGTGGTGCCTGCCTTCAGGTTGCCCTGGTACAGGGTGTGCAGCAGCGCGTGACCGGTACGGTCGGAAGCGGCGCAGGTACGGGCGGCCTGGCCACCTTTACCGAAGTCCTTGGACTGGCCACCGAACGGACGCTGATAGATGCGACCGGTCTCGGTACGCGAGAACGGCAGACCCATGTGGTCCAGCTCGAAGACCGCGGCCGGGCCTTCCTGACACATGTACTCGATCGCGTCCTGGTCACCGATGTAGTCGGAACCCTTGACGGTGTCGTACATGTGCCAGCGCCAGTCGTCATTCGGGTCGGCCGAAGCGATGGCGCAGGTGATGCCGCCCTGGGCGGAAACGGTGTGCGAACGGGTCGGGAACACCTTGGTGACTACGGCAGTCTTGTGGCCGCCTTGAGCCAGCTGCAGCGCTGCGCGCATGCCAGCGCCGCCGCCACCGATAATGATGGCGTCGAAGGAAATCGTAGGAATGTTAGCCATGAATCAGATACCCCAGAGAATCTGCACACCCCAGACGAAGTAAGCGAACATCGCTACGCCGCATACCGCCTGGAACAGGAAACGAATCGCAGTCGCCGACTTGCCGAACGCCATCGGCGTCAGGTAGTCGGTGGCAATGGTCCACATGCCGACCCAGGCGTGGGCGCCCAGGGCAACGAGGGCCAGCAGACTGAAGATGCGCATCGCGTTGTTGGTGAACAGAGCGTGCCACTGGGCGTAGTCGATGCCCGGGTGGGCGGCGAGGTAGCCGATCAGGAAGATGAAGTAAGCCGCGAGAACGACCGCCGAGACGCGCTGCGCCATCCAGTCGTAGAGGCCCGAACGCGACAGGTTCGTGACGTTAGTTACCATACCCAAACTCCTGCCAGAACGATCAGCACCACGGAGATGACGATCACGATTTTCGAGCCCAGCTTGCCGCCTTCCAGCGTCTCACCGATGCCCATGTCCATGATCAGGTGGCGCACACCTGCCACGAGGTGATACAGCAGGCCGGACAGCAGGCCCCAGGTCACCAGTTTGGCCAGCGGACTGGTCAGACACGCCTTCACCTCGGCAAAGCCTTCCTCGCTACCCAGCGACTTGCCCAGTGCGTAAAGCATGATGGCAAGGCCGAGGAACAGGATGACGCCGGAGATACGGTGAAGAATGGACGTGTACGCGGTGATCGGGAGTTTGATGGTCCTTAGGTCTAGGTTTACAGGTCGTTGGCTTTTCACGGCTTTTTTCACACTGAAGAGCCCCTAGCTAACAGGGCAAAGTTGTTGGTAAGTGTACTGGTCAGGTACCCACCACCCAGGAGAGCGACGACACCCAGCAGGGCGGGCTTGAAAGCCCCTGGGAGTCGGCTGCCGAGTATAGACAGTTAGGCTGCTTATGACAACGTGAGGGGCTCGCCCAAATAGCGCATTGCCTTTAGTGAACAAAAGGCGTAAACGGGCGAGAATTTCGTGAAAAACCAGGCTTCAAGGGGCGTTTCAACCAGCCTTTAGGCAAATTGACATTCGAATTTATCCCTCTATAGTGGTGCGGGCCCTGCGTGGGGGGTCTGTCTGATGATTTCAAGCATTAATAGGAGGCCACATGGCTGACAAAAAAGCGCAGTTGATCATCGAGGGCGCTGCCCCCGTCGAGCTGCCCATTTTAACCGGCACCGTTGGTCCCGATGTTATCGACGTCCGCGGGTTGGGGGCATCCGGCCACTTCACCTTCGACCCCGGCTTCATGGCGACCGCCTCGTGCGAGTCGAAGATCACCTATATTGACGGCGACAAGGGCATCCTGCTGCACCGCGGCTACCCGATCGAACAGCTCGCCGAACAGTCGGACTACCTCGAGACCTGCTACCTGCTGCTCAACGGCGAACTGCCGAATGCCGAGCAGAAGGCCCAGTTCGTCAGCACCGTGAAGAACCACACCATGGTTCACGAGCAGTTGAAGTCGTTCTTCAACGGCTTCCGCCGCGACGCCCACCCGATGGCGGTGATGTGCGGCGTGGTCGGCGCCCTGTCGGCGTTCTATCACGACTCGCTGGACATCAATAACCCGCAGCACCGCGAAATCTCCGCGGTGCGCCTGGTCGCCAAGATGCCGACCCTGGCCGCGATGGTCTACAAGTACTCCATGGGCCAGCCCATGATGTACCCGCGCAACGACCTGTCGTACGCGGAGAACTTCCTGCACATGATGTTCAACACCCCGTGCGAGATCAAACCGATCAGCCCGGTGCTGGCCAAGGCAATGGACCGGATCTTCATCCTCCACGCCGACCACGAGCAGAACGCCTCCACCTCCACCGTGCGCCTGGCGGGCTCCTCGGGCGCCAACCCGTTCGCCTGTATCGCCGCCGGCATCGCCGCACTGTGGGGCCCGGCCCACGGCGGCGCGAACGAAGCGGTACTGACCATGCTCGATGAAATCGGCGATGTCTCGAACATCGACAAGTTCATCGCCAAGGCCAAGGACAAGAACGACCCGTTCAAGCTCATGGGCTTCGGTCACCGCGTGTACAAGAACCGCGACCCGCGCGCCACCGTGATGAAGCAGACCTGCGACGAAGTCCTCAGCGAACTCGGCATCAAGAACGATCCGCAGCTGGAACTGGCCATGCGCCTGGAAGAGATCGCCCTGACCGATCCGTACTTCGTCGAGCGCTCGCTGTACCCGAACGTCGACTTCTACTCGGGCATCATCCTCAAGGCCATCGGCATTCCGACCAGCATGTTCACCGTGATCTTCGCCCTGGCACGCACCGTGGGCTGGATCTCGCACTGGAAGGAAATGCTCTCCAGCCCGTACAAGATCGGCCGTCCGCGCCAGCTGTACACCGGTTACGAGCAGCGTGACATCGTTGAGCTGAAGGACCGCAAGTAAGCCTCTTGGCTGAACGCAAAAAGGCTGCCCTCGGGCAGCCTTTTTTGTTCCGGCCTATATACCCTTCCCCTGTGTAGGAGCGGCCTTGTGCCGCGAAAGGGCTGCACAGCAGCCCCGGCGATCTTGAGCCTGACTCGAGATCCTGGGGCCTTGCGCAGCCCTTTCGCGGCACAAGGCCGCTCCTACAGGGAACAGGCCAGCCAGCCTTTAGTTCTTCTCCGCGCGCTCTTTCAACCCCTTGAGGGTATTGAACGGTGCATCGACCACGAACTTGTTGGCCAGCCACGACGGCACACTGCCGCCCGGCTCGGTGTGCACCTGATAGGTCACCTCGGTGCTGTCACCTTTAGGCACCAGCTTCCAGAAGCCTTCCACCTGGGCGACACGCACGAAGCCTTTTTCCTCCGGCAGATACTTCGGCTCTTCCTGGAGCTTTCGGGTCAGGCTGCCATCAGCCTCCTGGACCGTGGTCACATGCAGGATCGAATCCCGCGGCGTCACCGGCCAGGGCGTGTTGAACTGGGTGTAGGTCCAGCTCTGGTCGCCTTCGCTCTTGAGCAGCTTCTGCGACTTGCACTCGTGGATCCAGGCACAGGCCCCCACCACGTCTTCCTGCAGCGCCTTGACCTTGGCCAGCGGCGCCTTGATCACGGTCACGCCGCGATAGGCCTTGTACTTCGAGCCGGCCACCTCGCTGAGGGAAACCTTGATCCCCTCCTCGTCCTTGGCCACCTGCCAGTTCTCGGCCCAGGCCGTCGGTGCCAGCAGGACGCCCATGCCACACAGCAGTGCAATACCTTTGATCGATCTCATCATCTTGTTCCTTGTTGTCGAAGATCCAACCTGTCACGCCGCCGTCATCTGCTCCAGCCACCCGATGATACGGATGGCCTCGTCACGATCGTTGCCACAGATGTCCGCTTCCGCCTTGAAGCCACCACACACCTGCGGCCGCTCGGGCCTGCCGAACAGCGCACAGAGGTTTTCGACATTCAGGTGCAGGCAGCGTTCGCCGGCCGGCTTGCCCTGCGGCATGCCAGGGATCGGCGAACTGATGGACGGGGCGATGCAGCAGGCACCGCAGCCCTCGCGGCATTTCATGACAACAGGTCTCCCAGGAGCAAAACGGGACGAACGTCCCTGGATACTAACCGCTCAAACATATGTTTGAAATTGCCGGACGGATGAAATCACCCATGACCCGGCAGTCAGTTGCGGAATTCGAATTCGATGGCTGCGCCCTCCACGTCCCGCCGACTGTCGTTGCGCAGCTGCAACTGCATTTCGTTGCTGATCAGCCGGCCGTTGAGCTGGAACGGACTGCTGTCGGATTCGGGCTTGGTGGGGAACATCGAGGGCAACAGCGGCTTGCGCACCACCGGCCCGTCGCCGAGGTCCGGCTCGAGATGCTTGACCATGTCCCTGGGCAGGCTCAGGTCGATCTTCGGCTGGGGCAGCGGTTTGGCGACGGCCTTGCTGACAGCCCTGGCCTTCGGTTTGGGCTTGGGCTTCGCCTTGGTTACCGGCTTGGCCTGCGGTTTGGCAGGGGCCTTGCTGGACGCCTTGTTCGCCGGTTTGTGTACACCCTGCGCCTTGGCCGCCGGTTCGGCAGCCTGCACCGCACCGACCGACAGCCAGGGCAAGCCGAAACACAGGGCGATGACGAGAGGACGAAACAGATTCATGGGTACCAGGAACGCAAGCAGTAAAGCGCGTATGCTCCCTGTTCCCGGCTCGTCTGACAAGCCTACAACAGCATGCCGTTCGATTCCCGGCACAATTGCTGGGCCAGCAACCCCAGCGTCATCACTGCACGCTCAGCCTCCCGATTCCAGGGAATGCCGCAATTGAGCCGGATACAGTGGTTGAACTGCTCGGTATTGCTGAAGATCAGCCCGGGGGCAATGCTGATGCCCTGCTCCAACGCCCGCACATGCAGTTCCTGGGTATTGACCCGCCCCGGCAGACTGACCCAGAGAATGAAGCCACCGGTGGGCCGGGTCATCTGCGTGCCTTCCGGGAAGTGCTGCTGCACCGCCAGCTGGTAGGCGCTGAGGTTCTTGCGGTATTCCTGTCGGATGAAGCGCAAATGCCGATCGTAGCCACCATTCTCCAGGTAGGCGGCCACCGCCATCTGCGTGACGCTGCACGCCGAGTGGGTAGTGAAGGTCTGCAGTCGCTGGATCTCGTCCTGATAGCGCCCAGCGATCATCCAGCCGACCCGCACTCCCGGCGACAAGGTCTTGGAGAAGCTCGAGCAGTAGATCACCCGGTCCAGCCGATCGAACGCCTTGAGCGACTTGGTGCGCCCTTGCTCGAACATCAGCTCGCCGTAGATATCATCCTCGACAATCTGGATGTCGAAATCCGAGGCCAGGCGCAGCAACTGTTTCTGCCGCTCTTCGGGAATGGTGCCACCCAGCGGGTTGCTCAACCGCGCCGTCAGCACCAGGGCCTTGATCGACCACTGGTTGGCGGCCAGTTGCAGGGCCTCCAGGCTGATGCCGGTGGAGGGATCGCTGGGGATTTCGATGACCTTGAGCCCGAGCAGGTCCGCCAGTTGCAGCAGCCCATAGTAGGTAGGCGATTCGGCGGCGATCAGGTCGCCCGGCCGGGTCAGGACCCGCAGCGACATCTGCAGGGCATCGACGCAACCATGAGTCACCACCACTTCACGGGGATCGACCAGTACACCAGCATCGCGCATGCGGATGGCGATCTGCCGGCGCAGCGGCTCGAAGCCGGGGCTGAACATGTAGCTGAAGGCACGCGGGCTATGGAAGCGCGTCACCTTGGCCAACTGCTGGTGCAGGGCGCGCACGGGCAAGTAGTCGACATGGGGCACCGCCGCGCCGAAGGGAAAGACGCCATCGCGGCGCGCCTCGACCAGTACCTGCTGGATAATGCTCGCCCGGGTGACCAGCCCGGGGCGCTCGACCCGGGCGATATCCGGGGTCTGCGCCGTCAGCGCCGGAGTCTGGTGGACATAGTAGCCCGACTGCGGCCGGGCACGGATCAGGCCCTGGTCCTCGAGATTGGCATAAGCCTGCAGCACGGTGGCGTGGCTGACATTGAGCTGGGCGCTCATCTTGCGTACCGACGGCACCCGTTCGCCCGGCTGGTAGACACCCCGGCGGATGTCATCGGCCAGTTGCTGGGCGATACGCTGGTACAGCAGCAGGTTGGTCATGGCGTGTTCTCGAAGCGCGGACGGGATCGTTGTTCTTGTGCGACTCACTGCCGAGGCAGAATACCGTAACAGTTGCGAAGTGTACTGGGACAGATCGCAGGATAGTCAACAATACAGTTGCGTGACAGAGAAACGATTAATGTTTGAGTCGGCGCGCCGACGAACGCACAGAGTGGTGACCCTGCCCGCCGTTGCCGTTGCCGTTGCCGTTGCCGTTGCCGTTGCCGTTGCCGTTGCCGTTGCCGTTGCCGTTGCCGATCGAGAGTCTATCGCCACACCCAGCTAGCGACAGCTGCGCCAGCCCAGGCGCCGCCCGTACCTTCGCGACTTCAGGAGGCCGAACGCAGGCCTTGCGGAGGGAGGTGACGGGCATGGATGCCCGTCAAGCGCTGGGGCCCAGGATGGGCCCTGCAGCGCGGTCCTCCCGGGAGCAAGGCCGGAGTGAGGGGGCCCGGAGCGAAGCGGAGGGCCGGATGAATGGAGCGAGGATTTTTTGGTTCCTTTTTGATCCTTCAAAAAGGAACTCGCCGTAAGGGCGAAAA
>NZ_JAJSRC010000106.1:0-365 GCF_021283245.1 Pseudomonas sp. NMI760_13
GCGCATCGCCGAGGTCGAGGGCGACGACGTGCGCCTGCAGCCGGGCCTGAGCTTCAACCTGGTCGAACACCCCCGCGAAGATCTCAACATCCATTGGCGGGTGGCCAGCGTGCGCCACGAGGGCGCGCAGTTCACCAGCCTGCAGGAGGAAGCTGCCGGCGCCGAACAAGGCACGCGCTACTCGCAAAAGGCCCTGCTGGTGCCCGGGCGCATCGAATGGCGCCCCGAGGCGCCGCCCAAGCCACGCATCGACGGCCCGCACATGGCCACGGTGGTCGGCCCCGAGGACGAGGAGATCTTTTGCGACGAGTGGGGCCGGGTCAAGGTCAGCTTCCCCTGGGACCGCGAGAGCCGCGACAACGAGT
>NZ_JAJSRC010000017.1:0-130279 GCF_021283245.1 Pseudomonas sp. NMI760_13
GAAACTGGAGCGGGAAACGAGACTCGAACTCGCGACCCCGACCTTGGCAAGGTCGTGCTCTACCAACTGAGCTATTCCCGCAAATATGGCGTCCCCTAGGGGACTCGAACCCCTGTTACCGCCGTGAAAGGGCGGTGTCCTAGGCCACTAGACGAAGGGGACACGCTGCTCGCATTACCTATTAAAGTACTGCTTGCTTTCACTCCCTGTCGCGTTTCGCTGTGTGCTTTACGCTGCAAGTGGCGCGCATTCTATGGATGCCTTGGAAGGTCGTCAACCCCTTTGTAGAAATTTATTTAAATCAATGACTTCCCGTCGTCATGGGCGGTGGTGCAGGATGCGTCCGGGGATTGGCGTTGCTTTTCTGACGTTGGCTCGGCAAGCTCGTAGCGATGTGCCACTATCTGTAGGTTTTGGATGATGGGCCGATACATATAAGCAAGGCTTGAGGGCCTCATCGCGGGGCTAGCCCGCTCCCACGAATGCTTCACGGATTCAAGGGCGCGCAGGACTGTCCGCCAGGCTGCACTGTTCGCTTTCGGGCGGACTCACTACACTCTCGATAGATGCAAAACTTCTTCATGAGGCGTTAACGGTGACACCACTTCTGATCACCCTGCTTATCGTTGCGGGTATCGCGCTGCTGATCGTGATCGGCTACCTCAACAATGTGGTCGAGAACGGCAAGCTCGAGCGTGCACGGCTCAAGGTCGAGCTGGCCGACCGCCTGCGCCGCTGCGGCGAAATCACCGAGACCTTCCCCGGGCAGTTCATGACGCCTGCGCTCAAGCTGCTGTTGACCCGCCTCGAACTGAACCTCAACCAGCGCCAGCTGGCGCTGGACAAGCACAGTGGTGACCTCAAGGCACGTATCGCCGAGCTGGAGGGGCTGATCGGCCAGGGTGAGAGAATCCCGGTCAGCAACCCGCCCTCGCCGATCCAAACCGAGGTCAAGGCCAAGGATGTGCGCTTTTTGCTGGAGCTGCTGCACAACCAGATCGTGCGCGCCACCCAGGAAGGGTTCCTCGCGACCAACGAGGGCAAGTACTGGGTCAAGGAGATCCGCCATATCCTGGTGTTGCTGCATATCGAGTTCTTCAACAACCTCGGCCAGCAGGCCCTGCAGCAAAACCAGCCGGGGCAGGCGCGCCTGGCGTTCGAGCGTGGCGTGCAGTACCTGCGCAAGCAGCCTGAGCCCAAGCAGTATGAAGAGCAGCTGACTTACCTTGAGAAACTGCTGAACCGGGCCAACGCCCAGGTGCTGGACCAGATGGAGCCGGCGGAGAACGAACAGAATGCGCTGACCCAGGGGCTCAAGACTGATGAGGATGAGACCTGGAAGAAGAAGGTTATTTACGACTGACCGGGATTCTGGGGGGCGCTTTGCGCCCCTATCGCGGCACAAGGCCGCTCCTACAGAGGGTTGCGATTGCCTGTAGGAGCGGCCTTGTGCCGCGAAAGGGCTGCGAAGCAGCCCCCAGCGATCTTGATAAAGAAAGGGGCCTTCGCAGGCCCCTTCTTCATTTCAGCAATCGGTCAACTCGAGGAACACCTCGACCAACCGCTCCAGCCCCACCTGGTCGGCCTCGCTGAAGCGCGCCAGCTTCGGGCTGTCCAGGTCGAGCACGCCGATCAGCCTGCCGGCCTTGACCAACGGGATCACCAACTCGCTGTTGGACGCGCTGTCACAGGCGATATGCCCGGGGAACGCATGCACATCCTCGACCCGCTGGGTCGTGCGGGTAGCCGCCGCGGCACCGCACACGCCCCGGCCGAAGGGGATGCGCACGCAGGCCACCTGGCCCTGGAACGGGCCGAGCACCAGTTCTTCGTTGCGGTTGATATAGAAGCCCGCCCAGTTCAGGTCCTCTACCTGGTTGTACAAAAAGGCCGAGAACTGCGCGGCGTTGGCGATGAAGTCGCGCTCGTCGGCGAACAGCGCCTGCACTTGCGCGGCCAGCAGGTCGTAGCCATCGAGGCCTTGGCCACTGGCGTTGAGGTCGATCATTTATTTCTGCTCCAGCAATTGCAGCCCGACCCAGTAGCGGGCGAACTGATAGGCACAACGGCCATTACGGTTGCCGCGGCCGGTGGCCCAGCGTACGGCGAGGATGTCGAGCGCTTCGCTGCGCTGCCACTGCAGCCCGGCCGGGCGCGCCAGCTGGCCGATCCAGTGCTCGACCACGTTGAGGAAATGCTCCTGGCTGAACGGGTAGAACGACAGCCACAGGCCGAAACGGTCGGACAGGGCGATCTTGTCCTCCACCGCCTCGTTGGGGTGCAGCTCGCCGTCGACCATCTTCCAGTTCTCGTTGTCGCTCTGCTTCTCCGGCACCAGGTGGCGGCGGTTGGAGGTGGCGTACAGCAGCACGTTGTCCGGGGCTTGCTCCAGCGAGCCGTCGAGCACGCTCTTGAGCACCCGGTAGTCACCCTCCCCGGCTTCGAACGACAGGTCGTCGCAGAACAGGATGAAGCGTTGTTCAAGTTTTTGCAGTTGCTCGACCACCCGCGGCAGGTCGGCCAGGTGGTCGCGCTCGATTTCGATCAGGCGCAGGCCGGCGCCGGCATGCTCGGCCAACAGCGCACGCACCAGCGACGACTTGCCGGTGCCGCGCGAACCCCACAGCAGGGCGTGGTTGGCCGGCATGCCGTTGATGAACTGGTGGGTGTTGCGGCCCAGCTGCTCACGCTGCTGGTCAACGCCGATCAGGTCGGACAGGCGGATGTCGAGGCTGACTTCGAGGGGCATCAGGTAGCCGCTGCGGCCGTCGCGCTGCCAGCGGGCGGCCAGGGTGCGGGTCCAGTCGATGTCCGGGCGCGGGGCCGGCAGCAGGGGTTCGAGGCGGGCGAGGACGGATTCTGCGCGGTCAAGGAAAGCGGTAAGGCGGGGGTCCATGAGGGCTCCTGCAAATCAGGTTTCGGTACCGTGCCGGCCCCTTCGCGGGTAAACCCGCTCCCACAGCAGGCAGTGGACCCTGTGGGAGCGGGTTTACCCGCGAAGGGGCCGGCACGGACAAAAGCTGAATGTTCGACAGACCCGCCAGCAGCCAGGGCTGATCGGCTATGCTTGCGCAGCGCACGGAGCAAGTAACCGGCTTGGGACCCATGGATATCAAGTTCACCAATCGCCTGTCATACAAGCAAGCCCGGTTGACAGTCCTGGTCGGCTTCATCCTGGGAACATTGCTCAGTCTCATCCAGATCGGCATCGATTATGCCAGCGAAGACGCGTCCATCAACCGTGAAATTCAGGCACTGTTGAAGATCAGCCACGACACGGCCTCGCGCATCGCCTACAACATCGACACGGAGCTGGCCCAGGAGCTGACCGGCGGCCTGCTGAAATCGCCGGCGCTGATCCGCGCGCGGCTGATCGACAACAACGACACCGTGCTGGCCGACGTGCAGCGCCCCAGCACGGAGAGCCGCTACCGACCGCTGTCGGACTTCCTGTTCGGCGAGCAGCGCCAGTTCCAGGACCGACTGTTCCTCGCCCACATGCCCGACGAATACCTCGGCACCCTTTACCTGGATGTCGACACCTACACCTTCGGCGGGCGCTTCCTCGACCGCGCCGGGGTCACCCTGGTCAACGGCTTTGCCCGCAGCCTGGTGCTCACCGGCATTCTCCTGGGGCTGTTCTACCTGATGCTGACCAAGCCGCTGGTGACGGTGATCGGCGCGCTCAGCGGCAACGATGCGCGCACGCCCAGGCAGAACCGCGTGGACTGCCCCAAGGGCCACGAGAACGACGAGATCGGCGTGCTGGTGCGGGTCGCCAACCAGCAGTTCGTCAGCATGGCCACCGAGATCCAGCAGCGGCGCACCGCCGAGAACCGTCTGACCCAGTACCTCAACGAGCTGGAGGACATCGTCTCGGCGCGTACCACCGAGCTCAAGGCCAGCAACAGCCGCCTGAGCCTGTCCAACCAGGAGCTGGACGAGGCGCGCCAGCGCGCCCTGGACATGGCCCAGGCCCGCGCCGCCTTCCTGGCCAACATGAGCCACGAGATCCGCACCCCGCTCAACGGCATGCTGGGCATGATCGCCCTGGCCCTGGACAGTGGCCTGGCGCCCGAGCAGCGCCAGCAGCTGTCGATCGCCCACGACTCGGGCAAGGTACTGGTGGAGTTGCTCAACGATATCCTCGACCTGTCGAAGTTCGACGCTGGCCAGCTGGAGCTCGAGCGCATTCCGTTCGACCTCGGCGCCATGGTCGAGGACACCGCCAACCTGCTGTCGCAAAACGCCGCGCCCAGCGTCGAGCTGACCTGCCTGGTCGCCCCTGACTTCCCCAGCACGGTGCTGGGCGACCCGACCCGGGTGCGGCAGATCGTCAGCAACCTGTTGTCCAACGCCCTCAAGTTCACCCGCTTCGGCCGCGTCGACGTGCGCCTTGGCAGCATCGTCGGCGGTATCCGCCTCGAGGTGAGCGACACCGGCATCGGCATCCCCGAGGAGGCCCAGGCGCGGATCTTCCAGCCGTTCACCCAGGCCGGCGCCGGCATCACTCGCCAGTACGGCGGCACTGGCCTGGGCCTGGCCCTGACCCGCAACCTGTGCAAGGCCATGCAGGGGCATCTGCATATCCAGTCCGAAACCGGCTTCGGCAGCCGCTTCAGCGCCGACCTGCCGCTACCGGCGCACACCGAGGCGATCCCGCCGGCGCCATTGAACGGGCGGGTGGTGGCCCTGGGCAACCCCGGCAGTGGCCTGGCCGAGCTGCTGGAGGGGCTGTTGCCGCGCTGGGGGCTGGAATACGTGCGTTATGAGGATGCCAAGGACCTGGCCGGCACGGCTGTCGACCTGCTGATTACCGACGACCTGGACCACGTGCTCGACCTGCGCCCGGCCATCGAGGCACCGATCCTGCTGGTGACCGCCTACGGTAACTTCCTGCCCACCGAGCAGGCCGAGCAACTGGCGCCCTTGCAGCAACTGGCCCGCCCCCTGGCACGCAATGCCTTGTACCAGACCCTGCGCCGCACCTTGCAGGGCGAGCCCAACGCGCCACTGCCCCACGAGGTACCGGCCTCCAGGGAGCTGAGGGCGCGCATCCTGCTGGTGGAGGACAACCCGGTGAACCAGCTGGTGGCCAAGGGCATGCTGGGCAAGCTCGGCTGCCAGGTGCAGGTGGCTGCCCACGGCCAGGAGGCCCTGGACTGCCTGGAGCGGGACAGCTTCGACCTGGTGCTGATGGACTGCAACATGCCGGTGATGGATGGCTACGAGGCCAGCCGACGGATCCGCCAGAGCAGCCGCTGGCCGGAGCTGCCGATCGTCGCGCTGACCGCCAACGCCATGCCCGAGGAGCGCGAGCGCTGCCGCGCCGCAGGCATGAACGACTACCTGGCCAAGCCGTTCCGCCGCGAGGAACTGCTGGCGCTGATCGAGCACTGGGTGCCGGTCAGCGGTTGAGCAGCGGCTCGATCGCCGACTTCAGCGCCTCGGGCTTGGTGGTCGGGGCAAAGCGGCTGACCTTGCCGGTGCGCGGGTCGACCAGGAACTTGGTGAAGTTCCACTTGATCTTCTGCGTGCCCAGCACGCCCGGCGCCCGGCGCTTGAGCTCGGCGAACAGCGGGTGGGCACCGGGGCCGTTGACCTCGATCTTGCGAAACAGCGGGAAACTCACGCCGAAGTTGAGCTCGCAGAACTGCGCGATCTCCCGGGCGTCGCCCGGCTCCTGCTTGCCGAACTGGTTGCAGGGGAAGCCCAGCACCACCAGGCCCTGGTCGCGGTACTCCTGCCACAGGCGTTCGAGGCCCTTGTATTGCGGGGTGAAACCGCACTGGCTGGCGGTGTTGACCACCAGCAGCGCCTTGCCGGCGAAGTCGCCCAGCACTTTCTGTTCGCCACCGAGGGTGACGCAGGGGATGTCCAGCAGCGCATCGGCCATGTTCGCTCTCCGTCAATCGCGTGGCTTGAGGTCCAGGCACACCGAGTTGATGCAGTAGCGTAGCCCGGTCGGCGGCGGGCCGTCGGGAAATACATGGCCCAGGTGGGCATCACACTGCGCGCAGGTGACTTCGGTGCGGATCATGCCGTGGGAGGTGTCGCGGATCTCGATCATCGCGGCTTCTTCGATCGGCTCGTAGAAGCTCGGCCAGCCGCAGCCGGAATCGAACTTGGCCTTGGCGTCGAACAGCGCCAGGTCGCAGCAGATGCAGTGGTAGATACCGTCGCGGCGCTCGCTGTTGTACTTGCCGCTGAACGGCCGCTCGGTGCCCTTGAGCCGGCACACCTGGTACTGGGCCGGATCGAGCATGGCGCGCCATTCGTCCAGGGTTTTGTCGATCTTTTGCATGATGGGACCTCGGCAGGCTGAATTTCACCTCGCACCGGCTTTTCCCTGGCGCGGGTGGCACGTATATTAGTTGGCTTCGTGTGCAAGGCAGCCAGTCTGGCACCCGCTTCCCGCCCTTTCAAACCTTTCGAGCAAGGGCGGCGCGTATTCTCACTCGGGATCTCATCATGCAGTTCAGCAAATCGAACAAGCTCGCCAATGTCTGCTACGACATTCGCGGCCCAGTGCTCAAGCACGCCAAACGCCTGGAAGAGGAAGGCCACCGCATCCTCAAGCTGAACATCGGCAACCCGGCGCCGTTTGGTTTCGAGGCGCCGGACGAGATCCTCCAGGACGTGATCCGCAACCTGCCCACCGCCCAGGGCTACAGCGACTCCAAGGGTCTGTTCAGCGCGCGCAAGGCGGTGATGCAGTACTGCCAGCAGAAGGAAATCGAAGGCGTCACCATCGAGGACATCTACCTCGGCAACGGTGTGTCCGAGCTGATCGTGATGTCGATGCAGGCGCTGCTCAACAACGGCGACGAGGTGCTGATCCCGGCTCCCGACTACCCGCTGTGGACCGCCGCGGTGAGCCTGGCCGGCGGCAAGCCGGTGCACTACCTGTGCGACGAGCAGGCCGACTGGTTCCCCGACCTGGACGACATCAAGGCCAAGATCACCCCGAACACCAAGGCCCTGGTGATCATCAACCCGAACAACCCGACCGGCGCTGTGTATTCCAAGGAATTGCTGCTGGGCATGCTGGAGCTGGCGCGCCAGCACAACCTGGTGGTGTTCTCCGACGAGATCTACGACAAGATCCTCTACGACGAGGCCGTGCACATCAGCACCGCGTCGCTGGCCCCGGACCTGCTGTGCCTGACCTTCAACGGCCTGTCCAAGTCGTACCGGGTGGCGGGCTTCCGCTCCGGCTGGCTGATCATCTCCGGGCCCAAGCACCACGCCCAGAGCTACATCGAAGGCATCGACATGCTGGCCAACATGCGCCTGTGCGCCAACGTGCCGGCCCAGCACGCGATCCAGACCGCCCTGGGCGGCTACCAGAGCATCAACGACCTGGTGCTGCCGCCGGGCCGCCTGCTGGAGCAGCGCAACCGCACCTACGAGCTGCTCAATGCCATCCCCGGGGTGAGCTGCGTCAAGCCGATGGGCGCGCTGTACGCGTTTCCGAAGATCGACCCGAAGGTCTGCCCGATCTTCAACGACGAGAAGTTCGTGCTCGACCTGCTGCTGTCGGAGAAGCTGCTGATCGTCCAGGGCACGGCGTTCAACTGGCCGTGGCCGGACCACTTCCGCGTGGTGACGCTGCCGCGGGTGGATGACCTGGAACAGGCCATTGGCCGGATCGGTAATTTCCTGCGCACTTATTCGCAATGATTGATGGCCTTTTCGCGGGTAAACCCGCTCCCACAGGTTCGGCGCCGAACCTGTGGGAGCGGGTTTACCCGCGAAGGGGTTGACCCGATCCCTCTTACATCCTGCAACGCTCTCTCCCACAGCCCTCACGGCATCCTCTGCCATACTCCTCGCGTACACAGTTTGAAATAGTCGCCCGGTTGAATAGCCGCGCCCTCCCCCTTATATACCCCGCAGTACGCAACGAACTTATCCGTCAGGAGAACGTAACAACCATGATGCGCATTCTGTTGTTTGTAGCCACCAACCTCGCGGTGGTGCTGGTTGCAAGCATTACCCTGAGCCTGTTCGGCTTCAACGGGTTCATGGCGGCCAACGGGGTTGACCTCAACCTCGGCCAGCTGCTGGTCTTCTGCGCCGTGTTCGGTTTCGCTGGCTCGCTCGTCTCGCTGTTCATCTCCAAGTGGATGGCGAAGATGACCACCGGCACCCAGATCATCACCCAGCCCCGCACCCGTCACGAACAGTGGCTGCTGCAGACCGTCGAGGAACTGTCCCGCGAGGCCGGCATCAAGATGCCCGAGGTGGGTATCTTCCCGGCCTACGAGGCCAACGCCTTCGCCACCGGCTGGAACCGCAACGACGCGCTGGTCGCCGTCTCCCAGGGCCTGCTGGAGCGCTTCTCGCCCGATGAGGTGCGTGCGGTGCTGGCCCACGAGATCGGCCACGTGGCCAATGGCGACATGGTCACCATGGCGCTGGTGCAGGGCGTGGTGAACACCTTCGTGATGTTCTTCGCCCGCATCATCGGCAACTTCGTCGACCGGGTGATCTTCAAGAACGAAGAAGGCCACGGCATTGCCTACTTCATCGCGACCATCGTCGCCGAGCTGGTCCTGGGCATCCTCGCCAGCATCATCGTCATGTGGTACTCGCGTCGCCGCGAATTCCGCGCCGACGAAGCCGGCGCCCACCTGGCCGGTACCGGCGCGATGATCGGCGCACTGCAGCGCCTGCGCTCCGAACAAGGCCTGCCGGTGCACATGCCCGACACCATGAAGGCCTTCGGCATCAATGGCGGCCTCAAGCATGGCCTGGCCGGCCTGCTGATGAGCCACCCGCCGCTGGAAGACCGCATCGACGCGCTGCGCCGTCGCGGTTGATCCAGGCAGCAACAAGAAAGGGCGACTTCGGTCGCCCTTTTTCATTGCCAGTACCGACCACATCGCGGGGCAAGCCCGCTCCCACGCCTGCACCAAACGGGCTGGCGTGGGAGCGGGCTTGCCCCGCGATGGCTTCAACGCCGAACGCTGTAGACTCGCTCAACCAAACTTTCGACACCAGCTTTGAGAAACTTCGGACTCTCGTCGAGAATCTCCCGCGCCTCGACCTCCTCGACCCACCACCCGGAAAACCCTGCCCGCACTTCGGCGTCCGGCACCGAAAACGGCGGCCCGTCGATCAATCCCTGGTCGTAATCCAGGGTCACCAACAGCCCGCGACAGGCCGCCGGCAACTGCTCACCCAACAACGCCATGTAGCGCTCGCGCATCGCCAGCGGCAAGGCGATCAGCGCCGCCCGGTCATATACCCCCGCGCAGTCCGCCAGATCCTCGGCACGCAGGGCAAACACATCCCCGCACCACAGCTCCACCTCGTCGCTGCGCCACACCTCGAAGGCACCGTGCCGGACAATCTGCGCCACCAGGCCATGTTCGGTGAAGAAGTCCGCCACCGCCCTGCGCGACAGCTCCACCCCCAGCACCCGATAACCCTGGGCAGCCAGCCAGAGCAGGTCCAGGCTCTTGCCGCACAGCGGCACCAGCACCCGCGCGCCCGGGGCCAGCCCCAAGGTCGGCCAGTGCGCCTGCAGGTACGGGTTCACCTGGGGTTGGTGAAAGCCGATCTGGTTGTCCGCCCACCGCTTGTGCCAGAACGCTGGCTCCATGATTCCTCCCGGTTTTTCGATAAAAGCCTGTGAAAACTTATATTGGATCTCGATCGAAGGCTGATCGAAGATGGCAGCATCTTACCTGCCAGGACCCCGCCATGCTGCCCAGCCTGTTCATCTCCCACGGATCGCCCATGCTCGCCCTGCAACCCGGTGCCAGTGGCCCGGCCCTGGCCGCGCTGGCCCGTGCCCTGCCCCGGCCGAAGGCGATCGTGGTGGTGTCGGCGCACTGGGAAAGCCGCGAGCTGCTGGTGATGGGCAACGCTCAGCCGCAGACCTGGCATGACTTCCATGGTTTTCCGCCGGCGCTGTATGCCGTGCAATACCCCGCGCCCGGCGCGCCGGAACTGGCCCAGCGGATCGCCGAGCGCCTGGGCGCGCAGCTGGACTCGCAGCGGCCCTTCGACCATGGTGCCTGGGTGCCGCTTTCACTGATGTATCCCGAGGCGGATATTCCGGTGGTTCAGGTGTCGCTGCCCAGCCAGGCCGGCCCTGATCTGCAACTGAAGGTTGGCCGGGCGCTGTCGGCACTGCGCGAGGAAGGCATCCTGCTGGTCGGCTCGGGCAGCATCACCCACAACCTGGGCGAGCTGGACTGGCATGCCGGGCCGGACGCGGTCGAGCCCTGGGCGCTGGCGTTTCGTGACTGGGTGGTGGAGCGGTTGAACGCTGGGGATGAGGCGGCGCTGGTGGATTATCGGCGGCAGGCGCCGTTTGCGCTGCGTAACCATCCCAGTGATGAGCATCTGTTGCCGTTGTTCTTCGCCATGGGGGCTGGTGGGCGGTGTGGGGTCGTGCACCAGGGGTTTACGCTGGGGGCGCTGGGGATGGATATCTATCGGTTCGACTGACGGGCCTCTTCGCGGGTAAACCCGCTCCCACAGGTACAGCGCGATACCTGTGGGAGCGGGCTTACCCGCGAAGAGGCCGGGACAGGCAAAAAAAATCCCCGACCAAAAGGCCGGGGATTTTTTATTGCAGCGCCAGGATCAGTCTTCGCGGTAACGGCGCAGCTTCAGCTGCTTGCCGGCCACGCGGGTGTCCTTGAGCTTGGTCAGCAGGCGCTCGAGGCCGTCTTCCGGCAGCTCGACCAGGCTGAAGCTGTCACGCACCTGGATACGACCGATGGCGTCACGCGCCAGGCCACCCTCGTTGAGGATCGCGCCCAGCAGGTTCTTGGCGGCGATGCCGTCACGGGCACCCAGGGCGGTACGGCAACGCACGCGGCCTTCGGCCAGCGGCATCGGCGCGCGGCGCTCGCGGTCACCACGGTCCGGACGCTCGCCACGCTCGGTACGCTCAGTGCGCTCACGCGGGCTGTAGGTCGGTACCAGCGGCTGCTCGCGCTCCACCGAAGCCAGGTCCAGCGCCTGACCGTTGGTGGCCTTGCGCAGCAGGGCCGAGGCCAGGGCACGGGCACTGCAACCCAGGTCGGCGGTCAGGCGGTCGAACAGCTCGCCGTGGCTGGCTTCGGACTCGGCCACCAGCGGCGCCAGGCTCTTGGTCAGCTTCTTGATGCGCGCATCCAGCACGGCTTGCGGGTTAGGCAGGCGGGCTTCGGCGACTTTCTGACCGGTGACACGCTCGATCACCTGCAGCATGCGGCGCTCACGCGGGGTGACCAGCAGCAGCGCACGACCATCGCGACCGGCACGGCCGGTACGGCCGATACGGTGCACGTAGGACTCCGGATCGTACGGCATGTCGACGTTGAACACGTGGGTGATGCGCGGTACGTCCAGACCACGGGCAGCGACGTCGGTGGCGACGACGATGTCCAGGCGGCCGTCCTTGAGCGAGTCGATCACGCGCTCACGCTGGTTCTGGGCGATATCGCCGTTCAGCGCAGCAGCCTTGTAGCCTTTGGCTTCCAGGGCGGCGGCCAGGTCCAGGGTGGCTTGCTTGGTGCGCACGAAGGCGATCAGCGCGTCGAACTCTTCCACTTCCAGCAGGCGCAGCACGGCCGGGATCTTCTGGTCGGCGTGGACCATCAGGTGGGCCTGCTCGATCGCGGTCACGGTCTGGGTCTTGCTCTGGATCTTGACGTGCTTCGGCTCGCGCAGGTGGCGCTCGGCGATGGCACGGATCGAGGCCGGCAGGGTGGCGGAGAACAGCACGGTCTGGCGGGTGGCAGGGATGGCGTCGAAGATCACTTCGAGGTCATCCATGAAGCCCAGCTTGAGCATCTCGTCAGCTTCGTCGAGTACCAGGTACTGGACGGTGGACAGGACTTTCTCGTCGCGGCGCAGGTGGTCGCACAGGCGGCCCGGGGTGGCGACGACGATCTGTGCGCCATTGCGAATGGCACGCAGCTGTGGGCCCATCGGGGCACCACCGTACACGGCCACCACGTTAACGCCCGGCATCTGCTTGGCGTAGGTTTCGAAAGCGGTGGCTACTTGCAGCGCCAACTCACGGGTTGGCGCCAGGATCAGGGCTTGCGGTTCGCGCTTGCTCACGTCGATCTTGTTGAGGATCGGCAGGGCGAAGGCAGCGGTCTTGCCGGTGCCAGTCTGCGCCTGGCCGATCATGTCGTGACCGGCGAGGATGATCGGGATCGACTGTTGCTGGATGGCCGACGGCTCTTCATAGCCGGTGGCCAGGACGGCAGCAACGATGTTCGGATTGAGTTCGAGAGCGGCGAATCCGCCGGTTTCCTGGGTCATGGGTCTGCCTCTAGGTGCATCCGCAAAGACCCATGCTCCAAAGCTGCACATGCCTTGAAAGACCAGTCGGTCACCCAGGCAGCTTTGGCGGCGGGGATTTGCGAAAACGATTGAAATAGGAACGTCTTGGGAAGGTCCGCCTAGCGGACGCGCAGCCGAAGCTGGATTCGGAGGATTTGCACCACCTGATTTTGAGGTCCGCTAAAAGACCGGCGCGTACTATACCCGAAATAGCCGTGAATTGTGAGAAATATTTCGAAGATCAAGGGCCATATTGGATCCAGGCTGAATCGTTTCCCTTTGCCGGATAACTTAACCATTCAGGCGCGGTATCGCCAGGGAGTGATGCTACAAGCAAAACCAGCGTGGGAGCGGGCTTGCCCCGCGATCACCGGCATAGACCGCATCGCGGGGCAAGCCCGCTCCCACGCAGCACCCGTTCAATCAAAGAATTACGCATCGTTCCATAAAAAGCGCGTTGGGCGACTGCATCAGGTCGCCGGGCGGATGGCCTTGATCAGGTATTCCAGCGAATAGCCCAGACGCGGCGCCAACGCTTCGGCCCGCGCCCGCACGGCATCGATATCCAGCGTCTGCTCCAGGTCCGCCGGCACCAGCACGATCACGTTGCCCTCCTTCACCGGCAGCTCCCAGTAATGGCGGTGGTACAAACCACGCAACAAGGCTGCGCCCAGCGGCTTGCCGTCGTCCCCGGCCCACTGGTTGATCACCAGCCAGCCATCGGGGTTCAGCTGCTTCTGGCAGTTCTCCAGGAAGCCCCAGGCCAGGTGGCCGACACCGGGACCATAGTCGGTATAAAGGTCGACGAACAGCAGGTCGGCCTTCTCGGCGCTGGGCAAAAGCTCGAGGGCGTCGCCCACCCGCACATACAGCCGCGGGTCGTCGTCCAGGCCCATGTACTCCATGGCCAGGCGCGGCACGTCGGGGCGCAGCTCGATGGCCTCGACATCCTCCAGCGGCAGGAACTTCAGGCACGCCTGGGTCAGGGTGCCGGCGCCAAGGCCGAGGAACAGCGCGCTCTCCGGCTGCCCGTGGCACAGCGCGCCGACCAGCATGGCGCGGGTGTAGTCGTACTCCAGCCAGCTCGGGTCGGCGGTGAAGGTGCAGCTCTGCTCGATGGCGTCGCCGAACTCGAGGAAGCGATAGTCATCCACCTCGTACACGCTGATGACGCCAAAGGCGTCCTCGACCCGTGCCAGCAGCCGCTCTTCCCGCTCCGTCGCCATCCTTACCACCTGCCCGCGCAAAACGTGCATTGTCCGCCAATGCCGGTGGTGCAACAAGCACACCCGGGCGTACCATGGCTGGCAGGCCTTAACGACACTTATGGATAGAGCTTGCGATGACCCGACAATGGACCCCTGACAGCTGGCGCGCCCTGCCGATCCAGCAGCAACCGATCTACCCCGACGCCGCGCACCTGCTGAAGGTGGAGCAGACCCTGGCCAGCTACCCGCCACTGGTGTTCGCCGGCGAGGCACGCGAGCTGCGCCGGCAGTTCGCCGAAGTGACCCAGGGCCGGGCGTTCCTGCTGCAGGGCGGCGACTGCGCCGAGAGCTTCGCCGAATTCTCCGCGGCGAAGATCCGCGACACCTTCAAGGTGCTGCTGCAGATGGCCATTGTCATGACCTTCGCCGCCGGCTGCCCGGTGGTCAAGGTCGGGCGCATGGCCGGCCAGTTCGCCAAGCCGCGCTCGGCCAATGACGAGACCATCGGCGACATCACCCTGCCCGCCTACCGTGGCGACATCGTCAACGGCATCGGCTTCGACGAAAAGAGCCGCGTTCCCGACCCCGAGCGCCTGCTGCAGGCCTACCACCAGGCCACCGCCAGCCTCAACCTGCTGCGCGCCTTCGCCCAGGGCGGCTTCGCCGACCTGCACCAGGTGCACAAGTGGAACCTGGACTTCATCGCCAACTCGGCGCTGGCCGACAAGTACCACCAGTTGGCCAACCGCATCGACGAGACCCTGGCCTTCATGCGCGCCTGCGGCCTGGACACCGCGCCGCAACTGCGCGAGACCAGCTTCTTCACCGCCCACGAAGCGTTGCTGCTCAACTACGAGGAAGCCTTCGTGCGCAGCGACAGCCTGACCGGCGACTACTACGACTGCTCGGCGCACATGCTGTGGATCGGCGACCGCACCCGCCAGCTCGACGGCGCCCATGTCGAGTTCCTGCGCGGCGTGCACAACCCGATCGGGGTCAAGGTCGGCCCGAGCATGAACCCCGAGGAGCTGATCCGCCTGATCGATGTGCTCAACCCGGACAACGACCCGGGCCGCCTGAACCTGATCGTGCGCATGGGCGCCGGCAAGGTCGGCGACCACCTGCCGGGGCTGATCCGCACCGTGCAGCGCGAAGGGCGCCAGGTGCTGTGGAGCTCCGACCCGATGCACGGCAACACCATCAAGGCCAGCAGCGGCTACAAGACCCGCGATTTCGCGCAGATCCTCGATGAGGTCAAGCAGTTCTTCCAGGTGCACCAGGCCGAGGGCAGCCACGCTGGCGGCATTCATATCGAGATGACCGGGCAGAACGTCACCGAGTGCATCGGCGGCGCCCGGCCGATCACCGAAGATGCCCTGTCAGACCGCTACCACACCCACTGCGACCCGCGGATGAACGCCGATCAGTCGCTGGAGCTGGCGTTCCTGATCGCCGAAACCCTCAAGCAGGTACGCCGCTGAGCAATGCCTGACGCAGCCGGCTGCCCTCGGCGCGGGGGCAGTTGAGCTGCACCTGCGCCAGGCCCAGCCAGTTGGCCAGCTGCCGCAGGCTGAGCGCCAGCGCCTGGTAGCCCGCCTCGTCCAGCCCCAACGCCTCTTCGTGCACCGCATGCACCGCCAGGCGCCCGTGGGCGCGCTCGGCACGCAGGTCCAGGCGGGCGGCGATGCGCCCGTCGTGCAGGAATGGCAGCACGTAGTAGCCGTACACCCGCTTATGCGCCGGCGTGTAGATCTCCAGGCGGTAGCGGAAATCGAACAGGCGCTCGGTACGCTCGCGCGCCCAGACCAGCGAATCGAACGGCGAGAGCAAGGCGCTGGCTTCGATGCGCCTGGGAATCCGTGGCCCCCCCGCGACATAGGCCGGTTGTTTCCAGCCCTGCACGGTGCAGGCCTGCAGGTGCCCGGCCTCGACCAATACGGCCAGGGCGGCCTTGCTCTGCTGCGGCGAGAGGCGAAAGTAGTCGCGCAGGTCCTGTTCGGTGGCCACGCCCAGGGCGCCGGCGGCATGCAGCAGCAAGCCCTGGTGCGCTTCGGCCTCGCTGGGCCGGGCCTGATCGAGGATGGCCGCCGGCAGCACCCGCTCGGGCAGGTCGTACAGGCGCTCGAAACCGCGACGCCCGGCCACGGTGACCTCGCCGGCGGCGAACAGCCATTCCAGCGCGTGCTTCTCTTCGCTCCAGTCCCACCAGGGGCCGGCGCGCTCTTCGCGGGTGGACAGGCTGCCCGCGCCCAGCGCGCCCTGGTCGCGCACCGCCGCCAGCACCCGCTCGATCACCTCGCGCCGCTCGCGGCCGAACGCGGCCAGTTGCCGGTAGATGCCCTTGCCGTCGGCGGCGTGGGCCATGCGCCAGCGCATCAGCGGGTACAGCGCCAGCGGCAGCAGCGATGCTTCATGGCCCCAATACTCGAACAATCGGCGCTGGCGGCGCTGGCCCCAGGCGAGCTGGTCGAGCAGGTCGTGCGGGTAGTCGCCCAGGCGCGAAAACAGCGGCAGGTAGTGGGAGCGCACCAGGGCATTGACCGAGTCGATTTGCACCACGCCCAGGCGCTGGAACATGCGCGTGAGACTGCCAAGGGTCGGCGGGCTGCCGGGCGACTTGCCGAAGCCCTGAGCGGACAGGGCCAGACGGCGGGCCTGGTGGATAGACAGTTCGAGGGGCAATGGAGGTACCTCACAGTGGCTCTGCAACTCATTCTGTGTCTGCACCATAGCATTCGCGGGTAAACCCGCTCCCACAGGGTTACCGTTGACCAGGGAACAACAGCGAACCTGTGGGAGCGGGTTTACCCGCGAAGAGGCCAGCAAAGCCTTCACGGCCTATTTACGCAACGGATCCTCCCAGAAATGCCGGTCGGCCTCCTGCTGGATATCCGCCCGCGACAACCCCAGGTCGTGCAGCGTGGCATCGCTCAGGCGCGCCAGTTCGTCGCGTTGGCGGTGCAGCTCGTACCAGCGCAGCAGCCGCCCGCCGGCATCGTGCAGCAGGTGGCCGAGGGTAGACCCAGGCTGGTGAGCAACGTTGAAATGACCTTTCATCTTGACGCCCTCCTTGTGGATGGCTCCAGTCTCTGCCCAGGCCTAAGATCAATCCAACGAATGTTTCTGATGTCATGCATCTCGGAGATTGATGCCATGTCCCAGTATCAGAGTCTCGACGCGGACGTGCTGCGCACCTTCGTCGCCATCGCCGAGCAAGGTGGCTTCACCCGCGCCGGCGAGGTGGTCAACCGCACCCAGTCGGCGGTGAGCATGCAGATGAAGCGCCTGGAAGAGGACATCCTGCAGCGCCAGCTGTTCGAGCGCGACGGCCGCCAGGTGCGCCTCACCGCCGAGGGCCAGGTCCTGCTGGGCTATGCCCGGCGCATCCTCAAGCTGCACGGCGAGGTGTTCAACACCCTGCGCATGCCGCACATGGTTGGCGTGGTGCGCATCGGTACCCCGGACGACTACGCCATGCGCTACCTGCCGGGCATCCTCACCCGCTTCGCCCAGGCGTACCCGTTGATCCATGTCGAGGTGCACTGCGACTCGTCCAAGCAGCTGATGCTGCGCCAGGACCTGGACCTGACCATCGTCACCCGCGAGCCGGGCAACGAGGTCGGCCAGCTGCTGCGCCAGGAGCGCCTGGTGTGGGCCGCGGCCAAGGGCTTCTGCCCCCACGAGCAGCGGCCGATGCCGCTGGCACTGTTCAACACCGACTGTTTCTGCCGCGCCTGGACCTGCAACGCCCTGGAGCGCCAGGGCATCGAGTACCGCATCGCCTACACCAGCCCGAGCCTGGCGGCGATCTTCGCCATCGTGCATGCCGGCCTGGCGGTGACCGCGCAGCTACAGAGCCTGATCGGCGGCGACCTGCGCATCCTCGGCGCGGACGACGGCCTGCCGCAGTTGCACATGGCCAATGTGATGCTGCTGCGCAACGACCAGCAGCATTCGCCGATCACCGACTGCATGGCCGAGTACATCGTCGAAGGGTTCAAATAAGCATCCCGCCCGCCCCCTGTAGGAGCGGGCTTGTCCCGCGATGGGCCGCAACGCGGCCCCGGCTATCTAGAGCTCGAACCCAAGCATCACCGCACACACCACCAAAAACCCGCAGAACAGCGTGCGTAACACCCTCTCCGGCAACGCATGGGCCAGCTTCACCCCCCAGCTGATGCTCAGCAACCCACCCACAGCCAGCGGAACCCCGATGCTCCAGTCGACACTCTGGTGCAGCCCATAGGTCAGCAAGGTCACCATGGTGCTAGGCGCCGCCAACGCCAGCGATAACCCCTGGGCCACCACTTGGGTGGTGCCGAACACCGAGGTCAAGATCGGTGTGGCCACCACCGCCCCGCCCACGCCGAACAGCCCGCCCATGGTCCCGGCGAAGCTGCCCAGCACGCCCAGCCAGGGCCACGGATAACGCAGTTGGTTGCTCGGCGGCCTGACCGGCAGAAACATCCGCGCCACGTTCCAGATCGCCAGCGCCACCAGGAAACCGACGAAGTACAGGCGCATCGACTGGGCATCGATGCCCACCGCCCAGATCGACCCCAGCCAGGCGAACACAAAGCTGCACAGCGACAACGGCACCGCGTGGCGCAGCTCGATGCGGTTACGCTGGTGATAGCGCCACAGCGCCAGCAACACGTTGGGCACCACCATCACCAGGGCGGTGCCCTGGGCCAGCTGTTGGTCAAGGCCGAACAGCACGCCCAGCGCCGGAATGGCGATCAACCCGCCGCCGATGCCGAACAGCCCACCCAGGGTGCCGAGCGCGGCACCCAGCACGATATACATCACCCACTCGATCATCAGCGCCTCTTCCGCCTGCTTTCAGAGAATGAGGGCATGCTAGTCAGTCACGGCTGGCGGGGAAACGCACAGCAGCGCACAATGGCTTTGCGTATTTCGCACAAGCACCGAGCCGCCATGAGCCCCGACATCCTTACCGAACAACTCAGCCTGTTCCTCGACGTGCTGGAAACCGGCAGTTTCTCCGCCGCCGCCCGGCGCCACCCGTTGACGCCCTCCGCCGTGGCGCGGCGCATCGACAACCTGGAAAGCGCGGTGGGCAGCCGCCTGTTTTCGCGCAGCACCCACGCCGTGCGCCCGACGCCGGCCGGCAACGCCTTCGCCGAGCGAGCCCGGCGCATCATCGAAGAGCTGCGCCTGGCGCGCGCCGAGGCGGTGTCGTTGAGCAACGCCCCGGAAGGCTTGATCCGCATCGACGCACCGGCCGCCTTCGGCCGTCGTCACCTGGCCCCGGCCATCGCTGACTTCCTGGTGGCCTACCCCGGGCTCGACGTGCAGTTGCGTCTGATCGACAGCTTCGTCGACCTGCATGGCAGCCACCTGGGCGAAGTGGACCTGGTGCTGCGCGCCGGCCCCCTGGCCGATACCCGCCTGGTGGCCACGCCCCTGGCCTACATGGTGCGCATCGCCTGTGCCAGCCCTGCGTACCTGGCCAGCCGCGGGGTGCCGGCCTGCCCCAGCGAACTGCCCGGGCACGACGGCCTCGACTGGGACGGGCTGGCCCCGCCGTTCGCCTGGCGTTTCGCGGTCGACGGCCAGACCCGCCTGTACCGTCCGGCGCGCATGCGCATGGCCGCCAACAACGCCGAGACCCTGCTGTTCGGCGCCCTGGCCGGCCTGGGCATCGCCCACCTGCCGACCTGGCTGATCAGCGACTACCTGCTGCGCGGCGAACTGGTCCCGCTGTTCTGCGACAACGGCCTGCCGCAACCTGAGACCAGCGGCATCTATGCCCTGCGCCTGGAACATGAAACGAACTCTCGCAGCCGCTTGCTGCTCGAATTTCTCAAGAGCCGTTTCAGCCCGGTGCCGCCCTGGGACCTGGCGCTGAGAAGCGAGCTGCGCTGGCAATGAGCGCACCAAGCTTTGGCGTGCTAGATTTTAACCCTTACCGATTCCAAGGACCTGCATGAACGCCGACACCCAAGCCCCCTGCAACGCGCTGCTGCTGGACAACCAGGTCTGCTTCGCCCTGCACTCGACCTCGTTGCTGATGACCAAGGTCTACAAGCCCCTGCTGCAGGCGCTGGGCCTGACCTACCCGCAGTACCTGGCCATGCTGGTCCTGTGGGAACAGGACGGCCTGACCGTGGGCGAGATCAGCCAGCGCCTGCTCACCGACCCCGGTTCGCTGACGCCGCTGCTCAAGCGCCTTGAGAGCGAAGGCCTGCTCAAGCGCAGCCGCAGCCGCGAGGATGAACGGGTGGTGCTGGTGCAACTGACCGACAAAGGCCGCGCCCTGCAGGTCGAGGCCCAGCGCGTGCCACAGTGCATTCTGCAGGCCAGCGGCCATAGCGCCGAGCAACTGCGCAAGCTGCAGGCCGACCTGCTCGCCCTGCGTGCGCAGCTGCAAGAAAACCTCTAACGTCTAAGCTGTGAGATGGCTGTTCGGATGAATGGTCGAATATTTAACTTGCGCACTAAATAATTGCGCGCTAAGTTAAGCCCATACCCACTCAGCGCCGACGGCGCACAGCACCCAAGCGAGGCTCAAGATGCAAAAGGTCACTCCGCTGTACATCGCAGAAGCCACTTCCACCGGTGGTCGTGATGGCAAATCCCGCTCCAGCGACGGCAAGCTGGAAGTCAAGCTGAGCACCCCCAAGGAACTGGGCGGCGCGGGTGGTGACGGCACCAACCCCGAGCAGATGTTCGCCGCCGGCTACTCGGCCTGCTTCATCGGCGCGCTGAAATTCGTCGCCGGCCAGGAGAAAAAGGCCCTGCCGGCGGATGCGTCGATCACCGCCAAGGTCGGCATCGGCCAGATCCCGGGCGGTTTCGGCCTGGACATCGACCTGCACATCAACCTGCCTGGCCTGGCCCAGGCCGACGCCGAAGGGCTGGTGGAGAAGGCGCACAAGGTCTGCCCTTACTCCAACGCCACCCGCGGCAATGTGGATGTGCGGTTGCATGTGACGGTGTGATACACGATCGATGTGTAGGAGCGGCCTCGTGCCGCGAAAGGACCGCAGAGCGGTCCCGGAATGCACGAGGGCAGCTTCTTCGGTTTGCCTGAATCATGGTCGGGGGCGCTTCGCGCCCCTTTCGCGGCGCAAGGCCGCTCCTACAGGGGCCAGACAACCCGCCATAAAAAAACCCGGCCGAGGCCGGGTTTTTTTGTGCTTATCGCAAGAAGGATTACTTCTTGGAACGGCCCTTGAAGCTGTTGTCGCGAGTGTCGATGTCGATCCACTCGTCGATCTGGATGAAGTCGGCAACCGAGATCTCGGTACCGTTCTTCAGCTTGGCAGGCTTCATGACCTTGCCCGAGGTGTCGCCACGTGCGGCGTTCTCGGTGTAGACGACCTGACGGCTGATGGTGGTCGGCAGTTCTACCGAGACCAGGCGGCCTTCGAAGAACACGGCTTCGCAGATGTCTTCCATGCCTTCTTCGATGTACGGCAGAACGGCGTCGATGTCTTCGGCGTTCAGTTCGTACATGGTGTAGTCGGTGGTGTCCATGAAGGTGTACGAGTCACCGCTGATGAACGACAGGGTCGCTTCTTTGCGATCCAGGATCACGTCGTCCAGCTTGTCGTCCGCACCGTATACGGTTTCGGTCTTGTAGCCGGTCAGCAGGTTCTTCAGCTTGGTCTTCATGATCGCGCTGTTACGGCCCGACTTGGTGAACTCAGCTTTCTGAACCAGCCACGGGTCGTTGTCGATCCGCAGTACGGTACCGGGTTTCAGTTCTTTACCAGTTTTCATTACGAAGTATCCGAATCTGGATGGATTTATAAAAATCGAGGCCGCGTATCATAGCGAATTTCGGTAAAACTGTACCAGCCTCGTAGCAAGGTCCGGCCGAGCGGCCTGCGCGGCCTGCCACTGGCGGGCATGTTCGCGCACTTCGTCCCAGTGCGGCTGCAGCGCCTGCCAGGCCTGGCCCATCGGGCGATCCATGTTCCAGGCGCGCCACAGTTCGGTCAGCGCCTGCCCGGCGGCGGCCGACAAGCCTTGGCGATAAAGGGCGAGGAATGCCTCGAGCTTTTCCCAGTGGGCGTTCTCTTCCTGGATGTAGATGTGCCAGAGCATCGGCACGCCAGCCCATTGCGCGCGCACGAACGAGTCTTCGCCGCGCACGGCGTTGAAATCGCAGCTCCACAGCAGCCGGTCGTAGTCCTCCTGGCTGACGAAAGGCAGCACCTGCACGGTCAAGGCTCCGCGCCGATGCAGCGCGCCCACGGGCAGGTCAGCCACGCCCAGCCAGCTGCCGAGGTCTCCCAGGATGCGCCCCTGCGGTACCAGCAGATGGGTGGGATGCACATCGGCGGCCAGCACATCGAGCCAGTTGCCCAGCTGCGGGTTCTCGTAGGCGAACAGCGAGATCAGCCGGGCCCCTTCCTGGGGATGCACAGCCAATCCTGCCAGGAACTTCGCCCGCTCGCCGGGCGACTGCCGGAACGCCTGGCAACGCGGTAGCAAGGTGGCTTCACGCAGCAACCCACCGGTGTTCTCGGTGAAGCCCGGGAAGAAGAAGAACTTGCGCAGCCCATTGGCCTGGGGCGAGGGCAAGCCATGGCAGCCCTCCACCCAGTCTTCGGCACTGAGGTAGTCCAGGTTCAGCCACAAAGGCGGCGTGGGCTGACGGGCCATGGCCTCGACGTAGCCGTCCGGCAGTTGGCAAGCAAAGGCGCCTACCACCACCTGGGCTGGCTCCGCCCCTTGCCACGTGACAGGCCAGTGGCGTACCTCGACCCCTTGCCGCCACTGCTGCCCGGCCTGGCTGTCGGCGTCCGGACACAGGCGCGCGAAAGCCTGCAGGTCGTCCACCCACAGGCGCACCGCCAGGTCGTGCTCGGCCGCCAGCTGGCGCGCCAGGCGCCAGGTGACGCCGATGTCGCCATAGTTGTCGACGACCGTGCAGAAGATGTCCCAGGTGGTTTTCATCGCCACGTTCCGTTACCTGCGAAAAAAGACCGCGGATTTTGCGGATATTTGCCCGTCAGCAAAAGCGCGGCGCTGAAAAAACCTCTCGCGCCATGCGAGAATGGTCCCTCGAACCGCCTGCCAGGAGGCCGCCATGCCCCGCCCCCGCGAATTGAAGATCACCCTCAGACCCGTGCAACTGGTGCTGTGCGTCGCCCTGGGTCTGTGGCTCGGCGCCGTGGCCATCGCCCTGAGCTTGTGGCTGGCCCTGCGCCTGTGGCCGGCACAGGTGCAGCCACTGGTCGAGGCCGCCGTCCCCGCCGTGGTCCAGCCTGCGCCTGCCGCCGCGCCAGCACAACCGGCCGACGCCCAGGCGCAGATGTTCGAGCACTACAAGGACATCCTGCACAAGCAGGAACTGCAACAGGCCGCCGAGGCCGCCCAGGGCAATCCGCGCAACCTCAACAGCCCCAAATGCCAGTTCTGGCTGCAGCAGAACCGCACCGCGCCGACCGACAAGAGCCAGGCCAACGTGCTGGAGTTCTGCTACTGACCATGGACAAGGCCTGCCTGCTGCAATGCATCATCGCCACCCTCGAGCTCGACATGGAGGTGCTGCGCCGTGCCGCCCAGACCGCCTACGAGGCCGCCACCGCCGAAGAGAACATCGCCGAGAACAAGTACGACACCCTGGGGCTGGAGGCGTCGTACCTGGCCACCGGGCAGGCGCGGCGCACCGCCGAGATCCGCCAGGCGTTGCTGACCTACCAGCAGTTGGCGCTGCGCGATTACGACCCGGCGCGGGGGATCCAGATCGGCTGCCTGGTGACCCTGGAAGATGAAGCGGGCCAGCGGCGCCGGCTGTTCCTCGGGCCGGAAGGGGCTGGGCTGAAGGTTGGTGAGGGGGATGGGCTGGTGACAGTGATCACGCCGCGCGCCCCACTGGGGCAGCAGTTGCTGGGCAAACGGCTGGATGACGAAGTGAGCCTGGTGGTGGCTGGAGTGGCGCAGGTGCAGTTCATCATCGATATCGCCTGATAGAGCGCCATCGCGGGGCAAGCCCGCTCCCACGCAGCCCACAGGAGCCTGAGTCATCATGCAAGACCGTGACTCCTGAGCTCGATGCAGTGCCGTCGTGGGAGCGGGCTTGCCCCGCGATAGGCCATCAATGGCTCTGCAACGCATCGAACCGCCCCGCCAGCCCCTGCTCGGCGAACTGCTCCACCACGAAATCGATGAAGGCCCGGGTCTTACCCGGCAACAGCTTGCGCTCGGCGTAGTACAGGCTGATGTGCCCATCGTCGACGTACCAGTCCGGCAACACCCGGCTCAGGCGCCCGGCAGTCAGATAGGGCAAGGCGAACGGCAGGCTGACCAGGGCGATGCCCAGGCCTTGCTCGGCCACCGCGCAGGCGGCGTCTGAATCGCTCATGGTCAGGCGCTGGGGCAGTTGCAGCGGCTGTTGCTCCTGCCAGCGACTGGTCAGCGGCCAACTGCGCACCCGGCCGGTCTGCGGCGAGCGGATAAGGATGCCGGCGCACGCCTGCAACTGCTCCGGGCGGCTCAGTGGTCCGTGCTGTTGCAGGTAGCCCGGCGAAGCGACCAGCACTCGGTGTGCCGGGGTCAGCTTGCGCGCCACCACCCCCGGCGGCAGTTCGAAGCCGCCACCGATGGCGGCGTCGAAGCCCTGGCCGATCAGGTCGACCTGGCGATTGTCGAAGTGCCAGTCCGCCGTCACCGCCGGAAAACGGGCCAGGAACTCGCCCAGCAGCGGCAACACGTACAGGCGCCCGAATACCGTGCCCATGCTGACCCGCAACACGCCCGAGGGATGCCCTTCGCAGTTGGCGAGGTTGGCCACCGCGTACTGGATGGTGCGAAAGCTCTCGCTCACTTCGGCCAGAAAGCGCTGACCGGCCTCGGTCAGGGTCAACTTGCGCGTGCTGCGCAGGAACAACCGTACACCGAGCCGCGCCTCCAGCTGGGCGACGTTCTTGCCGACCGCCGCCGGGGTGAGCGACAGGCGCCTGGCCGCCTCGGCAAAGCTGCCGACTTCGGCGCTGCGAATAAAGCATTCCAGGCTGCTGAAGGATTCCATCACGGCCATTATCAACTCCTGGTTTATTCTGAGTAACTCGATTGCCATCTTATCAACAGGTAATCGAGCGCCGATACTGCGTCCATCCCAAGGCATCCGGCCTTGCTTCACTGCAGGAGATCAGCATGTCCCAAGCACTTCCCCTCACCGGTAAGGTGGCCCTGGTCCAGGGCGGTTCCCGCGGTATCGGCGCGGCCATCGTCCGCCGCCTGGCCCGCGACGGCGCCAAGGTCGCCTTCACCTATGTCAGTTCCAGCGCCAGCGCCGAAGCCCTGGCGGGTGAAATCAACAACGCCGGCGGCCAGGCCCTGGCCCTGCGCGCCGACAGCGCCGACATCCAGGCCGTGCAACAGGCCGTGGCCGACACCGCCAAGGCCTTCGGCGGTCTCGATATCCTGGTCAACAACGCCGGCGTGCTGGCGGTGGCGCCAGTGGCCGAATTCGACCTGGCCGACTTCGACCGCCTGCTGGCGATCAACGTGCGCAGCGTGTTCGTGGCCACCCAGGCAGCGGTGAAGCACATGGGCAAGGGTGGACGGATCATCAACATCGGCAGTACCAACGCCGAGCGCATGCCGTTCGCCGGCGGCGCACCCTATGCCATGAGCAAGTCGGCGCTGGTGGGCCTGACCAAGGGCCTGGCCCGGGACCTGGGGCCGCAGGGGATCACCGTCAACAATGTGCAGCCGGGGCCGGTGGACACCGACATGAACCCGGCCAGCGGCGAGTTCGCCGAGAGCCTGATTCCGTTGATGGCCATCGGGCGCTACGGGCAGGCGGATGAAATCGCCAGCTTTGTTGCCTACCTGGCGGGGCCTGAAGCAGGGTACATCACCGGGGCGAGCCTGCTGGCCGATGGTGGGTTTGCGGCCTGAGGTGCCATTCCCCTGTAGGAGCGGCCTTGTGCCGCGAAAGGGCCGCGCAGCGACCCCTGCGATCCATGCGTCGACGCTGAGATCCTGGGGCTGCCTTGCAGCCCTTTCGCGGCGCAAGGCCGCTCCTACAGGGGAGCATCAGGTCGGCGGGAGGCTCTGTTCCATGACGTCGAGGAACGCCCGCGCCGCGGGCGTGGGGCTCGGCGACCAGACCGCATACAAATGCCGCACCGGCGCATCCACCAGCGGCACCATGGCCACCCCCTGAAAACCCCGGGCGACACGCTCGGGCACCAACCCCAGCGCCATCGCGCGCTGGACGAACTTTTCCACCAGGCGAATATGGCCAATCTCGAACTGCACCCGATGCTGCAACCCCGCCGCCTGGAACGCCTCATCGGTCTGCCGGCGCGCCCCGGTGCCCTCGGGAAAGTCCACCAGCACCTCGTCGGCCAGATCGGCCAGGGCCAGCCGCGCCCTGCCCGCCAGCCGATGGCCGGGCGGCAACACCGCCACCAGTTCCTCCCGCGCCAGCAGGCGATGCTGCACGCCATGCAGCGCCTCGCCCTGCCACAGGCCGATGAAACCCACGTCCAGGCGCCGTTCGCAGACGTCCGCCATCAGCAACTCGCTCTTGGCGGTCAACCAGCGCACGTCCACATCCGGATAACGCTCATGGAACACCGCCAGCAGATCGACCAGGTCGAGCGCTGTGAGCGAGCTGATCTCGCCGATCGACAGGCGTCCACGCACCTGTCCGCAGGCGGCGGCGACATCCTCGGCCACCCGCCGCGCCGCCGCCACCGCCGGCCGGGCGCTGAGCACGAAGGCCTCGCCGGCCGGAGTCAGGCGCACGCGCCGCGAACTGCGCTCGAACAGGCTCACCCCCAACTGTGCCTCCAGCCGCGCCACCTGGTGGCTGAGGGCCGACTGCACCACATGGCAGCGCTCGGCGGCGCGGGTGAAACTGCCGGTGTCGGCCACGGCCAGGGCGTATTCGAGCTGCTTGAGGTTCATCAATCTATCTGCTTTCAAGATGGATAAATTGAAAACTATACATTGGCGTCATGCAAGACACTTCCTGATACTTGTCGCCACACAACCTTGCCTGCAACGAGACAACCCATGAACACCCCGACTCTCGGCCGCGCCCTGATCCTGCTGATGGCCACCGCCACCGGCCTGGCCGTGGCCAGCAACTACTACGCCCAACCGCTGCTGCACAGCATCGCCCAACAGTTCGGCCTGAGCACCGCCAGCGCCGGCACCATCGTCATCGCCGCCCAGCTCAGCTACGGCGCCGGGCTGCTGTTGCTGGCGCCGCTGGGTGACCTGTTCGAGCAGCGCCGGCTGATCGTCACCATGGTGCTGATCGCCACCGCCGGGCTGCTGATCAGCGCCTGCGCGCCAAGCCTGCCGTGGCTGCTGTTCGGCACCGCGCTGACCGGGCTGTTCTCGGTGGTGGCCCAGGTATTGGTGCCCATGGCCGCCGCCCTGAGCGCCCCGGAGCAACGCGGCCGCGCCGTGGGCACGCTGATGAGCGGGCTGTTGCTGGGCATCCTGCTGGCGCGCACCGCCGCCGGCTTCATGGCCGAGCTGGGTGGCTGGCGCAGCATCTACGTGCTGGCGGCGGTGCTGATGGCAATCAGCGCCCTCGCTCTTTACCGCAGCCTGCCGCGGCACCACAGCCACGCAGGGCTCAAGTACCCGGCGCTGATCGGCTCGGTGTTTCGCCTGTTCGCCGAGGAACCGGTACTGCGTCTGCGCTCGCTGCTGGGGTTGCTGGCGTTCAGCCTGTTCGCGCTGTTCTGGACGCCGCTGGCGTTCCTGCTGAGCGATGCGCCCTATCACTATTCCGACGCGGTGATCGGCCTGTTTGGCCTGGCCGGGGCGGTCGGTGCGCTGGCAGCCAACTGGGCCGGGCGCCTGGCTGATCGAGGCAAGGGGCCGCTGGGCACCACCGTGGGGCTGGTGGCGCTGCTGCTGTCGTGGGTACCGCTGGGGTTCGCGCAGAGCTCGCTGGTGGCGTTGCTGGTGGGGGTGCTGCTGCTCGACCTGGCAGTGCAGCTGGTGCACGTGAGCAACCAGAACGCGGTGATCGTGCTGCGGCCGGAGGCGCGTACGCGGCTCAATGCCGGGTATATCACCTGTTACTTCATTGGTGGGGCGCTGGGGTCGTTGCTGGGGACGCAGCTGTTCGAGGTGCATGGCTGGGACGGGATCGTGGTGGCCGGGCTGGTGATCGGCGCGCTGGCGCTGGTGGTGTGGGGGTTGGCTGAGCGCAAGCGGGGGAAACGCCTGAGCGCCGGGATGTCCCCCCTGTAGGAGCGGCCTCGTGCCGCGAAAGGGCCGCGTAGCGACCCCGGCAGTATCAGCTTGATGCTCGAATCCTGGGGGCGCTTCGCACCCCTTTCGCGGCACGAGGCCGCTCCTACAGGGATTTGCGCATGGTCTGGTCAGCCTGACGTGCCCTCGATGAACGCTTCATCCACCCGCGCCAGCTGCGTCTCGCTCAACACCCCGGCCTGGTAATGCAGTTTGATCCAAGCCAGCAGGTAGTCGTAGCGCGCCTGGGCCAGGTCGCGGCGGGTAGTGGCCAACTGCTGCTCGGCGTTGAGCACGTCCAGGTTGACCCGCTCGCCGCCCTGCACGCTCTTGCGCGTGGAGACCACCAGCGCTTCGGCCGCCACCAGCGCCCGTTCGTAGGCGCGCAGGCGGCTGGCGCCGGACTCGCAAGCGTTGTACTGCCTGCGCAGCTCGATCAGCGCGCTGCGGGTGTTGCCATCAAGCTCGTACTCGGCCTGCTCCAGGTGCCGGCTGGCCTGGCGGGTCGAGGCCAGCACGCCGCCCCCGGCGAAGATCGGCACGCTGACTTCGATACCCACGGTGTTGGTGTCGTAGCGCTGGTTGTAGGTGTTGCCGCTGTCCGACTCCTGGCGCCGCGAGGTGGCGAACGCGGTGACCTTGGGCAGGTGCCCGGCACGGTTGCGCTCGACTTCGTAACGCGCCACTTCCAGCGCCTGGCGTGACGAGGCCAGTTGTGGGTTGTTGGCCAGGGCCCGCTCCTGCCACGCCTCGTAGCCGCTGGGGTCGACCACCGGCAGGGCGAAGCCCAGGCGCAGCGGCGCCAGGTCCTCGACCCGCACCGCCGGCTCGCCGATCAACGCGCCCAGCTCGCGCAGCGCGGCATCCTGCTCGTTGCGCGCCTTGATCTCCTCGGCGTCGGCCAGCTCGTAGCGGGCCTGGGCTTCGAGGATGTCGGTGCGGGTGCCTTCACCGGCGTCGAACAGACGCTGGTTCTGCTGGAACTGCTGGCGGTAGGCCTGCTTGCTGGCCACGCTGATGGCAATCTGGTCCTGGGCGAACAACGCCTGGGTGTAGTTGGTCATCACCCGCACCAGCAACTGCTGGCTCTGGTCACGGAAGCTTTCGTCGGCGAACAACGCCTGGGCCACACCCTTGCGGTAGCTCGAATACGCCTCGTAGTCGAACAGCGGCTGCTGGAGGATGAAGGTCGAACCCATGCTGTTGTAGTTGCGGTCTTCCTTTTGCCGCCGCGAATCCCCCAGGTAGCGCACCTCGGAATCGTTGCGCCCCTTGTTGTAGCTGTACGAGATGTTCGGCAGCAGGCCAGCGCGGCCGATGGCCCGGTATTCCTGACCAGCCTCGCGGGCCTTGAAGGCGGCGAGGTAGGTCGGGTCGCGGCGCAGGGCCTGCTCGTACACCTGGAACGGCCCCATGCCGGCCAGGGCGATGGTCGGCAGCCAGGCGCAGGCCAGCAGCAGCCCGGTCAGTGGGAACTTCTTCACTGGGCGGTCCTTATTGTTCGGTCAAGGCGGTACCTGCACGGTCGAGCAGGGGTTTGAACAGGTAGTTGAGCAGCGAGCGCTCACCGGTACGCACGAACAGCTCGGCAGGCATGCCCGGACGGATTGCCAACCCCTCGAGACGCGCCAGCGCTTCTTCGCTGACGGTGCTGCGCAGCACGTAGTACGGCTGGCCGCTGCGCTCGTCGATCAACTGGTCGGCCGACACCAGCGCCACCTCCCCGGTCACCCGTGGCGTGCGGTTCTGGTTGAAGGCGGTGAACAGGATGTCCACCGGCAGTTGCGGCGCCACCTTGTCCACCAGGTTCACCGGCAGGCGCCCTTCCACTTCCAGCGCGGTGCCCTGGGGCACGATTTCCAGCAGGGTGTCGCCAGCTCGCACCACGGCGCCTTCGGTATGTACGCCGAGGTTGACCGCCACGCCGTCGGCCGGCGCCAGGATCTCGCTGTGCTGCAACTCGAAGTGCGCGGAGTTGAGCTGCTGTTCCAGGGTCGCGGCCTTGACCTGAGCGTCGGCCAGTTGCGTGCGCACCTCCTTCTGGTACTCCTCGCGGCGCTGTTGCAGGTTGAGCCGGGACTCGACGATCACCTGCTCCAGGCGCGCGCTCTCGCCGGCGTTCTGCGCCAGGTCGCGCTGCACCTGCGACAACTGGCGCTGGTACTCGAGCACGCGGTTGCGCGGGATGTAGCCGTCGCCGGCCAGCGGGCGCAGGCTGTCGAGCTGCTCGCGCAGCGAATCGGCCTGAGCCTGCAGGTCGCTGCGCGCGCGGCGCATGCCGGTCAGCTGGGCCTGGGAGCCGTCGATGCTGGCGGCCAGGGCGCCCTGCTCGCGAGCCTGGGCCTGGCGGCGGCTGTCGAACAGCTGGCGCTGGCCTTCGACAATCAGTGCCAGGCGGGCGTCGGAATCTTCCAGCAGCTCTGCGGGAAACTGCACCTGCCCCAGGTTGTCGCGCTCGCTCTGCCAGCGCGCCAGGGCGGCGCGGGTCATGCGGTACTGGGCCTGCAGCGCGTCGACATCGGCCTGCACCTGGGTGCGGTCGAGGCGGAACAGCGGCTCGCCCTGGCGTACCTGCTGGCCTTCGCTGACCAGAATGCGACTGACCACGCCGGCGGCCATCGACTGCACCGCCTTGCGCTTGCCCGACACCACCACGGTGCCCTGCACCGGCACGCCCTGGTCGAGCGGGGCGAGGCTGGCCCAGGCCATGAAACCGCCGAAACCGACCAGGGTCAGCAACCACCCCAGGCGAACATGGAAACGTGCATCACGGGTGTGCTGGCTCATGCGCCACCTCCGGCTTGCAGCGGGCGTTGCGCCGGGGCCTGGCCCATGGCGTGGAGGATGTCGCGGGCCGGGCCGAAGCCCTGCATGCGCCCTTCGTTCATCACCAGCAGCTTGTCGGCCTGGGCAAGCGCCGCGCTGCGGTGGGTCACCAGCACCACGGTGCGGCCCTGAGCCTTGAGCTGGACGATGGCGTTGGCCAGCGCGGCCTCGCCGTGGCTGTCGAGGTTGGAGTTGGGTTCGTCGAGCACGATCAGCCGGGCATCGCCGTACAGGGCGCGGGCCAGGGCGATGCGCTGCTTCTGGCCACCGGAGAGGTCGACGCCCTCCTCGCCCAGGCGCGTGTCGTAGCCCTGGGGCAGGCGCAGGATCAAATCATGCACGCCGGCCAGGCGGGCCGCCTCGACCACCTTGATGCCGTCCAGCTCGCCGAAGCGGGCAATGTTCTCGGCGATGCTGCCGCGCAGCAGCTCGATGTTCTGCGGCAGGTAGCCGATGTGCGGGCCCAGGGCATCGCGATCCCACTGACTGAGCTCGGCGCCGTCGAGGCGCACATGGCCGCTCATCGTCGGCCACACGCCGACCAGCACCTTGGCCAGGGTCGACTTGCCCGAGCCCGAAGCGCCCAGCACGCCGAGCAGTTCACCCGGTGCCAGGGCGAAGTTCACCTGCTGCAGGGTGGCCAGGTTGCGCCCGGGCGGGCCGGCGCTGACCTGCTCCACCGCCAGTTGTCCGGTAGGCACCGGCAGCGGCATCGGCGTCGGCGGCTCGGGGTGCTCGCGCAGCAGGACATCCAGGCGCTGGTAGGCCAGCTGCGCGCCGCTCCACTGCTTCCATACCGCGATCAGCTGGTCGATCGGGGCGAGTACCCGGCCCATCAGGATGGAGCCGGCGATCATCATGCCCGGGGTCATCTGCCCCTCGATCACCAACAGTGCGCCCAGCCCCAGCACCAGCGATTGCAGGCACAGGCGCAGGCCCTTGCTGGTGGCAGTGATCACCGCCGAGGTGTCGCTGGCCTTGTTCTGCAGGTCGAGGAAGCGCCCGTGCAGGGTGTACCAGCGCTGGCGCAGGGCACCGAGCATGCCCATGGCCTGGATGCTCTCGGCGCTTTGCAGCTGGCTGCCGGCCAGTTGCGTCGACTGCTGCTGGAAGCCACTGGCCTCGGCCAGGGTGGCATGGGTGAGGCGTTCGTTGAGGATCGCCAGGGCGATCAGCAATAGCGCGCCGACCGTGGCCATCACCCCCAGCCAGACGTTGAAGGCGAAGATCACCGCCAGGTAGATGGGGAACCAGGGCGCATCGAAGAAGGCGAACAGCGCGGGGCCGGTGATGAACTGGCGCAGCTGGGTCAGATCGCCCAGGGCCTGCCCGGCGGCGCCGTCGCGCTGGCGCAAGTTGCGCTCGAAGGCGGCGCGGTAGACCTTCAAGTTGAAACTTTTCTCCAACTGGTTGCCCACGCGGATGACAATGAAACTGCGGACTGCTTCAAGCCCGCCTATATAAACGAAGAAGCCGACCACCATCAACGTCAACACCCACAAAGTTGTGGTGCTCTGCGAACTCAGTACACGGTCGTACACTTGAAGCATATAAATCGACGGCACCAGCATGAGCAAGTTGATCAATGCCGTGAAACAGCCCACGCTGATCAAGGTTGACTTATGTTCGCCGAGTGCCGCCCACAAAGGCGCCCCGGGCTTTTGGCTCGGTAGTTTCATGTTTCGCCCTGGCTCGCCTGGAACTTTTTAGTTCCAGGTGGGAATTATTTGTCGAGGCGCTCGAGCACCAGTTGCTTGCCGTCCGGGGTGGTCCAGGCGTAGCGCTGGGCACCTTCGCGGCTGAAATGCACCACGCTGCTGCCGTCACCGCCCACCAGGGCCAGGGTGTCGGGGGTCACCAGCCAGCTGCCGGGGCGCAGGCCTATCAGCCCCTTGGCGCACTCCAGGTCACCTTCGATTTCGCCTTCCGTGGCGCCAAGACGCAGGTCGCAGGCCTGCGTCTGCTGCTGTTCGGGGTAAAGCTGCCAACGGCCGGCCAGTTGCGCGGCGTTGGGGAGTAACAGGCTGCTCGCCATGACTACCTCGGTCATCGACACCATGGGGATCGCGGCCAGCGCGATCGTTTTCAGGTTTGCTTTCATTGGTTCGCCTCACCGGCAAAAGGGGCGACGCGCGAGCGCCGCCCCCTGTTGCATCAGACCACGATGTCGGTGACAGCGGCCTGGCCAACGGTGGTCACCAGGAAGTCAGCCGAGCTGTTTCCGGTGAAGTCGATGGACAGGCTGCCCAGGTTGGTGGCCTGGTCGTAGGTCAGCAGCGCCTCGCCGGCATGACCGGTAAAGGCGTTGACGAACTGCAGCGGCAGCTTGTTCACGGCGAACGCGGAGATGGCCGACAGGTCGATCTTGTCCACGCCCGAGGTGAAGTCCATGATGCGATCCGGCGCCGCCTTGGTCGAGTCGCTGACAGCCGCGAACACGAAGGTGTCCGAGCCGCTGCCGCCCCACAGTTGGTCGGCACCGCCGCCGCCGTAGATGATGTCGTTGCCGGCACCACCCTTGAGCACGTTGGCCAGCGCGTTGCCGATCAGCAGGTCGTTGCCCGAGCCACCGAAGGCGTTTTCAATGGTCACGCCCTTGGCGATGGAGACGTTGCCGACCATGCCGCCGACGTCGGAGAACGACGCTTCGTTGAGGTTGATCTTCTGGTTCTGGGTGAACCCGGAGAAGTCGAAGGTGTCGTTGCCGCCACCGTCCCACACCGAGAACACCAGCTTCGACGAGGCCGAGGTGGCCGAGTAGAAGTCGCGATCAGCGGTGGAGTTGAAGCCGTAGGTGGTGTCATTGGCACGGGTGGCGTAGTTGGCGCCGTAGAGCTTCTGGATCGCCAGGATGTCGTCCATCAGCGGGGCCGAGGCGTAGTACTGACCGCCACCCTTGATGAAGTTCTGGCCGTTGTTGCTCTCGCTCCAGTAGCTCATGATGCTGTAGCCACGGGTGTCCTGGGCGTAGTCGGCATCACGGTAGGTCGGGTTGCCCTCGCCGGCGTTGTAGTCGCCAGGGTGGGACAGGCCCAGTACGTGACCGATCTCGTGGGTCAGGGTCTGACGACCGTAGTTGCCGGTGCCCGGGTTGATGTTGACCTGGTAGCCGCTGTTGATCAGGTACCAGGATTCACCCTTGTGCGAGCCCGGGCCGTCGAACGGCAGGTAGGCGAATGCCGCGCCGCCGTTGCTGGCGCTGAAGTTGCCGTAGGTCATGTGGCCATCGCCACCCGATGCCGCCTCGGTGAAGGTGACCTTGGCCACGTCCGCCCAGGACTGCATGGACAGCTTGGCTTGTTGCTTCTGCAGGTCGCTGAACTGGCTGAAGGTGCCCAGTCCGCGGCTGTAGAAGTCCGCCGGTGCCTTGGTCAGGAAGGTGTAGGTGAGGCTGATCGTGCCGTCCTTGTTCAGGTCTTTCCAGGAAGCGCCGTCACGCAGGATGTGATCGGCGGCCTGGTCGGCCGTGAAGGACTTCTTGCCATTGATGTTCGCGCCGCCGCGGTCGTACTGGTGGGCAAAGCTGTCGATCAGGCCGAAGGAAGAACTTGGGCCCTTCGGTTGCAGTGCGGAAACGGCGGAAACAATGGCGTTTTCTTTGACTTTCGACATGCAGATTACTTCCTTGTGTACAAAAAAGCAGTTGATGTCCGACAGGGTTCTCCCACCGGGCGAGAACTTCCTGTCACTCGCCTTTATGAGGCGCAAAAAAACTGACACACATTGAAACTTGATGTCCAGCGTTTTTTGACGTCATTTTTTCGTTTTCGAAAATTAAACTGCGCCGTACTAATTTGCGCAAACTGCGATGGATCAACGGCGCCAGCGATAAGCATTAGTTACAGTCATGCCCCATGACAGTTATAGACAACGGTTCGAAGTTTACTTTCGAAAATGCGACTTTCACTTGTTGAGCGCCACCGCTCGCTCGTCTATGCGCTTTACTGCGCGACAACCCGCCACACGACCCTCCGTCGCCTGCTCGTTGACTTGCCGGCGTGGCAAGCGCTCAGTAGGCGTTGGTCAACGACCCCTTCCTGACAGGACGACGCAATGACAAGACTCACGGTGCAATCCGGCGATTTCTTGCAAGGTGAAGGCGAGTATCGCAATGGAGCGCTCACTCTCAAGACCCCGCGCAGCCCCTCGCCCGGCGAGCGCATTTCGCTGGCGCGGATCAAGGACCTGAAGCTGGCCAACCTCGAATCGACCCGCAGCCTCGGTGGCGCCCTGGGCTGGGGCGTGGCCGGCGCCCTGGTGGCCGGCCCGGTCGGCCTGCTGGCTGGCCTGCTGCTGGGCGGCAAGGAGGAGGAAGTCACCTTCCTCGCCACCTTCAAGGATGGCCGCAAGCTGCTGGCCATCACCGACGGCAAGACCTGGTCGAAGATCGACGACAACTGGCGCCGGCACCAGCGGCCGGCGGCGGCCTGAATCAACGGCCGCTTCGTTCGTTCTGACATTACAAGCCCGATTACCGGCAAGCCGGCTCCAACAGGGGCAGATGCATCTGTAGGAGATCACACAGCCTTCCGGGCTGCGCTGTCGCGCAGGGAACAAGGTTCCAGCGTGGGAGCGGCGGTGCGCCGATGCGACTTGCCCCGCGATCACCGGCGAAGCCGGTGCCAAACGCCGCATCGCGGGGCAAGCCCGCTCCCACGCTGCCCCAGTCAAATCAAAGAATTATGTTTTGTTCCATGAGAGCGGGCTTGCATCAGCCATACGAACGTTTCCCCTGAAACCTCGAATCCCTCCCCTGGCAGCCTGCTACCATGGCGCCCTTTTGCCTGCCCGACAGCTGCCGAGCGATAACGGCGCGTCCACTTTTCAAGGAGCCTTGCATGACCCCGCTTCGCCCCCGCCTGCCCCTTGGCCTGCTCGGCCTGGGCCTTGCCCTGCACACTGGCCAGGGCCTGGCCGAGGACAGCGTGACCCTGGCCCCGGTGCGCATCTCCGAAGTTCAGGACAACAGCGGCTACCAGGCACGCGAAGCCCAGGTCGGCGGCCTGCACAGCGCGCCGCTGCTCGACACCCCGGCCTCGGTCAGCGTGTTCAGCCGCCAGCTGCTGGACGACCGCCAGGTGCGCAAGCTGAGCGAAGTGCTGCAAAGCGATGCCTCGGTGGGCGAAAGCTACGCGCCGATCGGCTACTACGAGAACTTCAACGTGCGCGGCTTCGAGCTCAATGCCGCCAGCAGCTACCGGATCAACGGCCAGACCATCGCCGGCGAGCAGAACGTGGCGCTGGAGAACAAGCAGCAGGTGGAGCTGCTCAAGGGGCTGTCGGGGCTGCAGAGCGGCGTGTCGGAGCCCGGCGGGCTGGTCAACTATGTGACCAAGCGTGCCGAGGACGTGCGCTCGGTCACGGTTTCGAGCAACGAGCAGGGCGAACGCTACCTGGCCACCGACCTGGGCGGCTGGTTCGGCGCCGAGCGCCAGTTCGGTCTGCGGGTCAACCTGGCCCACGAGGACATCCGCTCCTATGTCGACCACGCCGACGGCAAGCGGGATTTCGCCTCCCTGGCGCTCGACTGGCAGATCAACCCGAATGCCGTGCTGGAGCTGGACGCTGAATACCAGCACCGTGAGCAATATTCGGTACCAGGTTACCAACTGCTCGGCGGCAAGCAGTTGCCCCACAACGTCGACCCCAAGGATCACCTGGCCTGGCAGTCCTGGGCCAAGCCGGTGCAGAACGACTCGCTGAACCTGGGCGGGCGCTTCAAGTATCAGTTCAACGACAACTGGAACGGCACCTTGAGCGCTTCGCGCAGCAAGGTGGTGATCGACGACTACAGTGCCTTTGCCTGGGGTTCGAGCGAAGGTGCCTTCTTCGGCAGCAACGGCGACTACGACATCTACGATTTCCGCAGTCCCGACGACACCCGGCGGATCGACGAGGCACAGGCCACACTCGATGGACGCTTCGACGCCCTGGGCGTGAGCCATGAGCTGACCGTGGGTACCAGCGCGCAACGCCGCACGCTCGATCAGCGCCCGTACTACAACGAATGGATCGGCAGCGGCAATATCAACACCAATGCGCCAGCCTACGCACCTTCCGGCAAACCGATCGGCGCCAGCGAGCGCCGCCTCGACAGCCGCCAGTACGGCCTGTTCTTCAGCGACCGCATCACCTTCAACGAGCACTGGCAGACGGTGATCGGTGCCCGGGAGGTCCGGTTGGACGAGAAGACCTGGAACGAGAATGGTGTCGCCGGACGGCATACCCAGCAGTACCAGTTGCTGCCCAATGCGGCACTGATCTACAAGCCGCAGTCCGATACCACGCTCTACGCCAGTTACTCGAAAGGCCTTTCCGCAGGCGGCACTGCGCCCTGGTTCGCCAGCAACGCCGCCGAGATCCTCGCTCCGACCCTGTCGCGCCAGCTCGAAGTCGGCATCAAGCGCGATTGGCAGGGTATGAGCTTCAGCGCGGCGCTGTTCCAGATCCGCCAGGCCTATCAATATGCCCGCCCCGACGGAACCCCAGCGCCGACCTACGTGCAATCGGGCCAGCAGAAAAATACCGGTCTCGAACTCGGCGCCAGCGGCTGGGTGACCTCCAACCTGCAGATCCAGGCCAGCGCCGCAGCGATCCGCGCCCGCGTGCAGAACAGCGACACCGACGCCTACGAAGGTCACCAGGCAATCAACGTCCCGCGCCTGCGCGCGGCGCTGCAGGCCGACTACGCCCTGCCCGTCCCTGGCCTGGCCCTGCTCGGCGGCGCCCGCTACAGCGCCAGTAAGTACGCCAGCCACACTGGCGACGCAGAAGTCGGCGGTTATACCGTGTTCGACGTCGGCAGCCGCTACCGCACGACCATCGGCGGCTACGACACCGTGCTGCGCCTGACCGTGGACAACGTCTTCGACAAGCGCTACTGGCGCGACGTGGGCGACTACCTGGGCGACAACTACCTGTTCCAGGGGGCGCCGCGCACGGCACGGCTGTCGGCTTCCGTCAGTTTCTGACAGCGCCATCGCGGGGCAAGCCCGCTCTCATGGAAAAAACCGTAACTCATTGATTTAGCTAGGCCCTGTAGGAGCGGCTTTAGCCGCGAAGAATCCAACACGGTGCCTGGCACCGGCTCTGCCGGTGTTCGCGGCGGTGCGGCGGTCCGATAAACCCGCTCCCACAGGGAGCGCGGGCTACCCGCGAACTCAGCTCCCTGCGCGACAGCGCAGCCCCAAAGGGCTGGGCAATCTCTCATGGAACAAAACATAATTCTTTGATTTGACTGGGGCAGCGCGGGAGCGGGCTTGCCCCGCGATCAGGGCTTCAACAAAAACGCGAGACAAACAAAAAGCCCCCGAACCTTTCGATTCGGGGGCTTCTCGTAGAATGTGGCGGTGAAGAAGGGATTTGAACCCTTGATACGATTTCTCGTATACACACTTTCCAGGCGTGCTCCTTCGACCACTCGGACACTTCACCGTTTTCTCTTCAAGCTATTCAGCCTGTCGAGGCGCGCTAATTTAGTAGAAGCCTTTTCCTTTGGCAAGCATTTTTTTCAGAATTTTCATGCGCTTAAGCCAATCGACCGAAATACCGGGGCAATCAGGGCAATGCTGCCATTGTGCCCAGCGCTTTTCCCGCCCCTCGCGCCGCTGCCCCGATGGCACAAGGCACAAGCTCCCGCCGCTGACTGACCAGTCAGTCTTGGCGCTTTACCTGGCCGGTGCCGCTGGGTAACGTCACCGCCACGCCCTCCAAAGGACTCTGCCATGAGCGAGCTGATTACCTACCACGCCGAAGACGGCATCGCCACCCTGACCCTGAACAACGGCAAGGTCAACGCCATCTCCCCGGATGTCATCAAAGCCTTTAATGCCGCGCTCGACCGCGCCGTCGAGGAGCGCGCGGTGGTGATCATCACCGGCCAGCCGGGCATTCTCTCTGGCGGCTACGACCTCAAGGTGATGACCGCCGGCCCCAAGGAGGCCGTCGGCCTGGTCACCGCCGGCTCCACCCTGGCCCGTCGCCTGCTGTCGCACCCCTTCCCGGTGATCGTCGCCTGCCCCGGCAATGCCGTGGCCAAGGGCGCCTTCCTGCTGCTGTCGGGTGACTACCGCATCGGGGTCGAAGGCCCCTACAAGATCTGCCTGAACGAAGTGCAGATCGGCATGACCATGCACCATGCCGGTATCGAACTGGCCCGTGACCGCCTGGGCCGTGCGGCCTTCCAGCGCTCGGTGAACAATGCCGAGGTATTCGATCCGCAGGGCGCCCGTGAAGCCGGCTTCCTCGACAAGGTGGTGCCTGCCGAGCAGTTGCTGGAAACCGCCCTGGCCGCGGCCCGCGAAATGAAGAAACTGAACATGCTGGCGCACAAGAACACCAAGCTCAAAGTGCGCAAGGCGCTGCTGGAGGCGCTGGACGAGGCGATCCTGGCGGATCAGAACCACCTGGGCTGATTGCCGAGTCTACTTCTCTGTAGGAGCGGGCTTGTCCCGCGAACACCGGCGAAGCCGGTGGCACGCACCGCGTCTCTTGTGTTCGCGGGACAAGCCCGCTCCTACAAGGGCCTGCCTGACATTTGTCGAGCATTTGCCCCTGACAGTGCACATCCGTACACTGCGCCGCGACTGTCCGGTGTGAGTCGTACCATGCTTTATATGCTTCGCATGCTCCTGTTGGCGCTGCACTTCCTGCTCGTGGGTGTCGTCGGTCTGGTGATCGGCCTGCTGCGTCCGTTCAACCCCGATAACAGCCGCCTGTTCGCCCGCCTGTACAGCGTGCCGGCCGCCTGGCTCATGCGCATCAAGGTCAAGGCCGAGGTCGGCCCGCTGTGGGACCAGCCCCCTGGCTGCGTGATCATCGCCAACCACCAATCCAACTACGACCTGTTCATCATCGGCCAGGTGGTGCCGCGCCGCACCGTGGCCATCGGCAAGAAGAGCCTGGGCTGGGTCCCGCTGTTCGGCCAGCTGTTCTGGCTGGGCGGCAATGTGCTGATCGACCGCAAGAACGCCTACCAGGCGCGCAAGGCCATGCAGACCACCACCCGGACCCTGCGCGACGACACCTCGATCTGGATCTTCCCCGAAGGCACGCGCAACCCCGGCGAGCAGTTGCTGGCATTCAAGAAGGGCGCTTTCCACATGGCCATCGAGGCCGGCGTGCCGATCGTGCCGGTGTGCGTCAGCCGCTACACCCAGCGCCTGGGCCTGAACAGCTGGCGCCAGCGCACCGTGGTGATTCGCTCGCTGGCCCCCATCGCCACCGCGGGCCTGACCCAGCAGGACCTGCCCGCGCTGATCGAGCAATGCCGCAGCCAGATGCAGCATTGCATCGACCATATGGAAAGCGAGCTCACCGCGCCCTGATCGGCGTGCGGACTTGCCCCGTGCCGCGACACAGCCCAAGCTGTGTAGCGTGTTCAATCGGATAAGCGGACAACCATGGGTCGAGTCGTCGCATCGGCGGTGTACAGCGCCGGCAGGAAGGTCACCAACATCAGCCTCGACGAGGGCGCCGAATGGGCGCGCAAGCCCGGGCACTTTGTCTGGATCGGCCTGGAAGAGCCCAACGCCGAGGAACTGGCCAACCTGCAGCGCCAGTTCGGCCTGCACGAGCTGGCCATCGAGGACGCCCTGGAGAAACACAGCCGGCCCAAGCTTGAGACCTTCGGCGACGCGCTGTTCATCGTCACCTACTCGCCGGTGCGCCACGAGGGAAAGCTCGAGTTCATCGAGACCCATATCTTCGCCGGCAACGGCTACATCATCACCTGCCGCAACGGTCACTCGAAGTCCTATGCCCTGGTGCGCCAGCGCTGCGAGGCGCGTCCGCTGCTGCTCGAGCACGGCGAGGACTTCGTGCTCTACGCCCTGCTGGATTTCGTCACCGAGAACTACCAGCCGGTGAGCGAGGCGATCCACGGCGAGATCGAGGAGCTGGAACAGAGCGTGCTGAGCAATTCGCTCAAGGAAGAGGACATCCAGCGCCTGCACAGCCTGCGCCGCGACATCCTGCGCCTGCGCCGCTACGTGGCGCCGATGGTGGAGATCAGCGAGGAACTGCAGCGCCTGAGCTTCCCGTTCATCGACAAGAACATGCGCCCGTACTTTCGCGACGTGCAAATCCATGTCACGCGGCAGATGGAAGACCTGGCCGGGATCCGCGACATCGCCAGCCAGACCATCGAGATCGGCATGCTGCTGGAGTCGTCACGGCAAAGCATCACCCAGCGCAAGTTCGCCGCCTGGGCGGCGATCCTGGCGTTTCCCACGGCGGTCGCCGGGATCTACGGGATGAACTTCGAGAACATGCCGGAGCTGGCATGGCGCTACGGTTACTTCGGCGTCCTGGGGGTGATCGCCCTGGGCTGTTCGGGGCTGTATTACAGCTTCAAGCGTTCGGGCTGGCTGTAACGCCAATCGCGGGCGAGCCAGTTCTCATGGAGTAACGGTAACGCGCAGATTTAACTGAAACAGCGTGGGAGCGGGCTTGTCCCGCGATCACCGGCGAAGCCGGTGCCATACATCGCATCGCGGGGCAAGCCCGCTCCCACGCGGCCTCAGTCAAATCCATACGGGGCTTGCCGCGAGTAGCTTCGAAGCGGATCTCAGATCGCGCGGCTGCCGGGCTGCTGGACGAAACGCAGCATCCACTCGCCCACCAGATCCCCCTGGTGCTCGGTGGCCAGGCTGGCCACCGCCTTCTCATAGACTTCATTACCCAGCGACGCCTGTCGCGCGTCGAGCAATGCCCGGGAGTAGTCATGGACGAACTCCGGGTGCCCCTGGAAGCACAGCACCTGGTCACGGATGTGGTAGGCGGCGTTCGGGCAGAAGTCACTGGAGGCGATCACCGTGGCCCCTTCGGGCAGCTCGGTGACCTGGTCCTGGTGGCTGATCAACAAGGTCAGCTCGGACACCTGCGGGTCCATCCACGGCGCATGGGCCGCCAGGCTGTAGCGGTGAACGCCCACGCCCCAGCCTTTGTCGGCGCGCTCGGCCTTGCCGCCGAGGGTCAGCGCCAGCAGCTGGTGACCGAAACACACGCCCAACAGCTTCTCGCCACGTTCGTAGAGCTTGAGCAGGTAGGCCTTGAGCGTCTGGATCCACGGATCGTCGCCGAACGAGTCGGCCTTGCTGCCGGTCACCAGGTACGCATCGAAGCGTTCGCCGTCCGGGGGATAGTCGCCGTTCATCACGTTGTACACATCGAATTCGGCCGCGATCGGCTGGCGCGAGAACAGCTGCTCGAACATCCTGCCGTAGCCCTGGTACTGCGCGATCAACTCCGCTCGCAGGACATCGGTCTCAAGGATGCAGATGCGTAACGACATAGGGGTAGTCCTGAACGACATGTGGGTGGGATTTGCTGTAGAGACTGACGCGAAAGGGCCGTACAAGCAAGTAGGATGTCCGGACGAACGGTAGGCCCTGTAACCCTTGGTAACCCCTGCCGCGCACTCGTCTAGCCTGAGCGTGCCAGCGGGGTGGCCAGTGGCCTTAATGCCATGAGGAATCGACATGAAAATTGTTAGAACAAAGGGTTCTGAAACAGGGATGACGCGGGCCCTACTGTTGGTTGTATATCCAGATATACGCGGCAAGCAGGAACGGCGTGCCATCACGCCGCTGCGATCGACCCGACGCTAGACAAGGAAGCCAAGGGTTATTCAGGAATAACAACAAGAAGGCGGTCCGCCATGTTCAGACAATCCAAGGTACGCCAAGCCGGCCTCATACTCTTCGCCACGACGCTGTTGCTGATCCTGCCGAACCTCACCCGGCTGTTCGGCTGAACGCGGCGGTGGCCTTTTCCGAGCACGCGTGGGTAATCTGCCGACCTTGATGGTTGGAGATCGTCCATGCGCCTGTGTCTTGCCCTGCTCTGCCTACTGCTCGCCCCGACATTGTCGGCGGCGCAGTTGAACCTCGAACTGGGCGGCGACAGCCGGCGCTGGAGCAGTGAACAGCTACTTGCCCATCCGCAGGCGCGAAACATCACCATCGAACAGGACGTGGCCTACAAGCGCACCTTGCATTACCGCGCCGTGCCCCTGGCGGTGCTGCTGCAGGGCGTGAACCCGAGCGATCACCTGCAGGCCGTGGCCCTCGATGGCTTCGCCGCCGAGATGCCCGCCGGGCCGCTGTTGCAGGCGGGCCCCGCGCAGGCCTGGCTGGCCATCGAAGACCCCAGCCACCCTTGGCCCGCGCTGAGCAAGGGCAAGCCAGGCGCCGGGCCGTTCTACCTGGTATGGACCCAACCCCAGGCCAGCGGTATTCGCCCGGAACAATGGCCGTATCAGATCGCCAGCATCCGCCGCCTGCCCCCGGTCGAGACGCGCTTCCCCGCCCTGCTGCCCGACCCGGCCGTGGCCGAGAACGACCCGGTGCGCCAGGGTTTTGCCCTGTTCCAGCAGAACTGCCTGGCCTGTCATCGCCTCAATGGCGCCGGCGACGCGCACCTGGGCCCAGACCTGAACCTGCCGCACAACCCCACCGAGTACTTTCAACCGGCCTACCTGCGCCAGTACATTCGCGACCCGCAGAGCCTGCGGCAGTGGCCGCAGGCGAAGATGCCCGGGTTTTCCACCCAGGTGCTGGATGAGCCGGCGCTCGATGCCGTGCTGGCGTACCTGAAGCATATGGCGGGGCGCAAAGCGCACTGATGCCCTTGCGGGCCTAGGCGATCGGCCTTTCCTGCTTGACGCCCCAACCCTCGACTTCGCCGCCGTAGGGCGAGACGACCTGTTCAAAGGCCTGTTCGAAGGCGCCGATACCGCCATGGGTGGCGTACATCACCTTGCTCAACTCCAGGTGCCAGGCGCCGTCGTCGCGTTCGCTTACCTGGGCGTTGAGCGATTCGCCACGAAACTGCCCCGCCGCCCGGCGGGCACCTGCCTCGCTGGGAAACACGGCGTAGAACTCGATGGGATGGATGCGGGTGAAATCGAAACCGCCAGCTTTCATCTGGCGCAGGACACTGCTGCTGATGTCGTCGTTCTGGCTGCTCATGAAACGTCCTCCGGCAAAGCAATGGATAGACTTTCCGTGCACAACGCACCTGCCTGGCACACAAGGAATGCCTGACAATACGAGCGGATTGCAAGACGCGATGAAAACGGCAGCGGCCCGCAGAGAAGGCCGGCGCCTGACTTGAGCGTAGCGCCTGAGACAGCGCTACGCCAGAGACACCCGGTTCAGGGCGCTTCGCGAATGGTGGTGATGGTCACGCCGCTCTGTTCCTTGAGCCAGCGCGCCGTGGGGGAAAAGCTGCGGTCCTGGAAGTCGTTGAGGTCCAGTTCGTCCATGAGCGGGAACAGGCGCGAACGGATGGCGCGTGCGGCATCTTCCTCGCTGGGGCGCTGCTCGGCATTGAGCAACAGCGTTTGCGGCTCGCCTTTCTGGTCTGCAAAGCTGACTTCCCATGCTTTCATCGATCAGCCCTCGCTGGCGCAACGGTGAATGGAACGGCGTACTCACTTGACCATGGTGCAGGGATGAATGTTCAGCCGCATACATGAAACCGCATGAAAAAAGCCCGCCGGTTCAGGGCGGGCTTCATGGGGCAGGCGGCGGCCTTACTTCGGCGTGCCGTGGACGACACCGGCGGTGTTGTCCAGCAGGCTCTTGGTCGCGGTCTGGATATAGGCCTCGAGTTTCTTGAGCATTTCCGGCTGGTCGGGGCTTTCGATCAGTTCGGCCTTGAACTCACGGCCCAACTGGTAGCGGTACATCCGCGGGGTCATGTCCTTGGACTCGATGAGGATGCGATCGCCCTGCACCAGGCCGACGATCTGCTCGCTGCCCGACGGCTTGATCATGCCCACGCCCTGGTCGCCCTCAGGCAGGTTGAGCAGGTCGCGGCCCCAGCACTGGTGGCGGGCCTGGCCGCCGAGACGGCCCATGATGGTCGGCACGATGTCCACCTGGGTACCCACGGTGTGGTTGACCGCGCCGAACTTCTCCTGGATGCCCGGGGCAATCAGCAACAGCGGCACGTTGAAGCGGCCCAGGTCCAGCTCGGTGACCTGCTGGTGGTTGCCGAAGCCATGGTCGCCGACGATGACGAACAGGGTGTCCTTGAAGTACGGCTCCTTGCGGGCCTTCTCGAAGAACTGGCCCAGCGCCCAGTCGGAATAGCGCATGGCGGTCAGGTGCTCGTCCAGGCGCCCTTGGCCGGTGACCTTCTCCACCGGCAGGTCCTTGGGCAAGGCATACGGCGTGTGGTTGGAGAGGGTCTGCAGCAGCGCGTAGATCGGCTTCTTGCCGTCATGCTTGGCCAGCTCTTCGTTGCCGCGATTGAACATGTCCTGGTCGGACACGCCCCAGGTCGGGTCGGAGAACACCGGGTCGACGAAATCGTTGCGGCCGATGAAGGTGGTCATGCCCTGGTTGCCGAAGAACCCGGACTGGTTGTCCCAGGCGAAGTCGCCGTTGTAGACGTAGACATCGTCATAGTCGCGGGCACTGAGCAGTGCCGGCAGGCCGGACAGCTTGTGGCCGCCTTCCGGGGTCTGCATCAGGTACTCGAAGCCCGGCAGGTTGGGGAAGCAGGCCATGGTGGCGAACATGCCCTGGTGGGTGTGGGTGCCGTTGGAGAAGAAGCGGTCGAACAGCAGACCTTCCTTGGCCAGCTTGTCGAAGTACGGGGTGATGTTATTCGGACTGCCCAGGGCGCCCACCGAGTGGCCGGCGAAGCTTTCCATGAGGATGACCACCACGTTCTTGACCGGCAGCGTGTTCGCCACGGGCGGCACGAAGTCGCGACGGATCGCGGCCTCGTCGGCATCGACCAGGGTGTCGTTGGCGGTCAGCAGCTGCTCGCGCACGGTCTGGGTGGCCAGCGGCTGCTCGAGTACCGGCTTCCAGATGTTGGCGCGGTCCTCGCCGAAGCGGCTCTTGGCGGCGTCGATCAGGGTCAGCGTGCCGTTCAGGCCCAGCTGGTTGACGAAGTTCGAATCGGTGGTGAAGGCGTCGCCCCAGCGCATCGGCGGGCCCTGGCGCAGGGTGCCACGGGCGGCGACCACGGCCACCAGCAGCACGACCATGAACACGGCCAGGCGGCCATACCACGGCGCGAACTTGCGGCTGCCGGCAGGCTGGAGGCTTTGCTCGCCACGGGTCAGGCGATCGATGCCCTTGAACAGCAGGCTCAGCAGCCAGGTGCCGACCAGCCAGGCCAGCAGGTAGCGGACCACCGGGAAACCGTACCAGAGCATGCTCATGACGGTCTTGGGGTCTTCCTTGATGTACTGGAACACCAGGCCATTCAGGCGCTGGTGGAACTCGCGGTAGAAGTCCATCTCCATCAGGCCGAGGAACATCACCACGCTCGAGGCAATGGTCAGCCAGAAGCGGAAGAAGCCACGGCGGGCCATCAGCCAGGGGCTGAGCAGCGCCAGCAGCAACGGAATGCTGATGTACACCACCACCCGCAGGTCGAAGCGCAGGCCGTTGAGGAAGCCCTCGGCGACGGTCGAGTTCGGCGTGTCGCCGATCATGTCGCTGTTGTAGACCAGCAGCGCCAGGCGCACCAGGCTGAGCATCAGCATGATCACCAGGCCACTGAGCAACGTGTAGGCCAGGTGGGATTTCAGGGTCGGCGAGAACGAGCCTCGCACGCCCTGTTGCTTCAAGGCGTCCGTGTTAGCCATGAATGGAGAGGTCCTAGGATTGCGGTTTGCGGGAAGGCGAAGTCGCCAACAGCCTGGTGGTCGGGCCCTCGAGGGCGAGGTGAGACCAAGGCCGCATTGTGCGGCGCGGATTTTCAAAAATCGAGTGTGAAAATTTTGTCGAGAGCAACTATCGCTTACATAACCTGTAGGAGCGGGCTTGCCCCGCGATCACCGGCGAAGCCGGTGCCCAACACCGCATCGCGGGGCAAGCCCGCTCCCACGCCGTTCCGGTTGACTCAACTGAATCAACAGGCAAAGCCGGTGCCATGTCCCCATAGTCAGATCCGCACATTGCCCCGCGGCCCGGCGATTGCCCAGATGATCAGCCCCAGCACCGGCAGCAGCAGGATCAGCAGGATCCACAGCACCTTGCTGCCGACCTCGGCGCCGCTCTTGAGCACATTGAGAATGGCCCAGATATCCAGGGCCAGGATGATCAGACCGACCAGGCTGTTGAAGGTGGACCCCATGGCGCCGCTCCCGCACGGTAAATGTGTTCAAGAGCATAGCTGGCTATGGCCCCGATAGAAGGGAATCCTTGGCCGGGCGTACGGGTCAGTGGATAGACTGCTGTCATTCACTGCCCCGAGGTTCGCATGCCCCCTGCCCACACCCAAAGTGCCGTCCCCGACTCAATGTTCAGCGCCTGGCGGCAACAGGCCCTGGCCACGCCCTGGCTCAGCGCCGGCCTGGCCCTGAGCCTGCTGGCCGTCGCCGCGCTGTTGCTGGCGAGCCTGTGGAACGCGGTCAACGGTGACCACGCCGACAACCTGCACCTGGCCCTGCTCGGTGGACTGTCGGGCTTCGGCGCCACCGCCCTGGGCGCGGTGCTCGCGGTGATCCTGCGCGACGTCAACGCCCGCACCCAGGATGTGATGCTGGGCTTTGCCGCCGGCATGATGCTCGCCGCCAGTTCGTTCTCGCTGATCCTGCCGGGCCTGGACGCCGCCCGCGAAATCACCGGCAACGGCCCGGCGGCGGCCTTCACCGTGGTCCTGGGCATGGGCCTCGGGGTGCTACTGATGCTCGGCCTGGACCGCTTCACCCCGCACGAGCATGAAAGCACCGGCCCTTGTGGCCCGCAGGCCGAGCGGGTCAGCCGGGTGTGGCTGTTCGTGCTGGCCATCACCCTGCACAACCTGCCCGAGGGCATGGCCATCGGTGTGAGCTTCGCCAACGGCGACATGAACATCGGCCTGCCGCTGACCAGCGCCATCGCCATCCAGGACATCCCCGAAGGCCTGGCCGTGGCCCTGGCCCTGCGCGCCACGGGGCTGTCGAACTTCAAGGCGATGATGGTGGCGATCGGTTCGGGCCTGATGGAGCCGCTGGGCGCGGTGATCGGCCTGGGCATTTCCACCGGCTTCGCCCTGGCCTACCCGATCAGCATGGGCCTGGCGGCGGGAGCGATGATCTTCGTGGTATCCCACGAGGTAATTCCGGAGACCCATCGCAATGGGCACCAGACCGCGGCGACGCTGGGGCTGATGGGCGGGTTCGCGGTGATGATGTTTCTTGATACCGCGTTGGGCTGAAAGGCCAATGCGCAATCCCTGTAGGAGCGGCCTTGTGCCGCGAAAGGGCCGCAAAGCGGCCCCGCGATCATTGTATTGACGCTGAAATCCCGGGGCTGCTTCGCAGCCCTTTCGCGGCTCAAGGCCGCTCCTACAGGGGGAATCGTTGCTTAGACGTGCACCGCCACCTTCAGCGCCTCCAGCGCCGGCTCCACCTTGATGCCTACGGCCTCGCCCAACTCCAGCACACGGGCCAGGTCATTCTGCCCCACCATCACCATCTGCAGCTCGTCATCGAGCAGCTGGCTGAAGTTCAGCAGCACGTAGCCCCCGGCTTCCTTGTTCAGCGCGCCCATCTGCACCTGGATGCGGTTGAGCGCGGTCAGCGCCTCGGTACGCGCCAGCTGCTTGGACTTGAGGGTGAACGGCACGCTCTTGTCGAACGAGTCGCTGATCTGCTGGAACAGGTCCTGGTAGCTGTCGGCCTGGAACAGCACGGTATCGGGCAGGCTGCCGACCACCACCCATTCGCCCAGCGGGAACGGGAAGCTGTCGTCGTAGTTGATGTCCGGGTTGGCGGCGAGGAAGGCGGCGGGGTCGGCGTAGGCCTGGGCGGCCTCGGCGGCGATGCGCTCGATCTCCTCATCGCGCATGCAGCCGGCGCCGATGAGGCGGATGAGTTCGAGCAACTGGTCTTTCATGGGGGGCCCTGCGGGTTGGCGTGAAAGGCGCCAAGGATAGCCGCAAACGCCCCCGAAGGGTTAGCCGGCCTTCGCCTCCAGGCGTGCGGCGGCATCCACCGCGCCCATGGTCCGCGCGGCCGCCAGCGCGGTGGCGCCGGCCGCGTCACGCCGTGCCGGATCGGCCCCCTGGGCCAGCAGGTAGTCGATGATCTCCAGGCGGTTGAACATCGCCGCCAGCATCAGCGCGGTGCGGCCGTCCGCGGCGGCGGCATCCACCGGCACGCCGTGCTCGAGCAGCAGGCGGATCATCGCCAGGTCGCCCTTGAAAGCGGCGCCGGCCATGGGCAACTGGCCGTTGTCATTGGCGATCAGTGCGTCGGCGCCATGGGCCAGCAGCACTCGCACGGCGTCGTGGTGGCCGTGGTAACTGGCCAGCATCAGCAAGGTGTCGCCCTTGTGGTTGCGCAGGTCGGCGGGCAGGCCACCGTCGAGCAGGCGACCGAGCATGTTCGCGTCGCCGCGGCGGGCGCGCTCGAAGACCTCCTCGGCGAAGGCCGCGGTTTCTTCGGCGGTCATGGTGGCGGGCTGGTGATCGGACATCGGGAACCTCCTGGCATCTGGCAATGGCCCAAGTGTCCATCAGGCAGCGGCGAGCGGTCCAAGGTTCAGATTCTATCGGAGGCAGAGAGCCAGGCTATGACCGTGCAAAATGCACTGTGCAAAATGCACGGGCGTGCAGATTGCAATGCGCAACCTTATAAAAACAAATTTAAGTAATTGATTTTAAAGGTTTTTTACTTGAGCAAAGGCTGGCACGGTCGCTGCAATCATCAACTCAAGTCTGCCAGTACAACAGTCAGGAGTTGATATGGACCTCATCCAGGAAAAATTCGCCTCGGTCTTCGCCGCCTACCAGGTCACCACCCAGCCGCGTCCGGACGGCGGTGTCCTGCTGACCCTGCGCGCCAGAGACGGCATCGTCACCCGCCGCGTGCTGACCTATGCGCAGCTACACAGCGCCGAGCAACTGTCCTGGGCGATCAGCGCCATCCGCCGCGACCTGGCCGGGCAGCCGAGCGAGCTGCCGGTGATCTCGATGCTGCAGAGCCAGCAACGCTTCGCCCTGCCGACCTACCGCTGATTGCGCGACCCGACCCTTTCAGAGTTCGTCGAGCCCGGCAAATTGCCGGGCTGTTCCATCACCGGTGAACCGCGGCTGCACCGCCTGCTCGCTGGCGAACAGGCGCAGGGCCAGGCAGAACGGGGTGTCGCCCAGGTCCAGCCAGCGCCGTGTACCGGCGGGCACCACCAGCACATCGTCCTTCTCGCACAACACGGCGTACACCGCGTCTCCCAAACGCAGGCTGACCTGCCCGCGCCCGCTGATCAGCGCGAACACTTCCTCGCCCTCATGCACATGCTCGTCGCGCAGGTCGACCTGGCTTGGGTCGACGCCATCGCGGCTGAGCACGCCGAACACCACACTGCCATGGGCGGTCATCAGCTGGTCGAGCGGCTCACCGCACGCCGCGACCACTTCTTCCTGGCTGCTGCCCGGACGCAGGCGCGCACCGGACTGCCAGCGGCCGAAGCGCACGCCCTGCTCGGCCAGGGTCGCGGCAATGTCGTCGTGGTGGGTCAACACCTTGTGCGGCAGTTCCGGGCTGGACGGGTCGAATACGCTGAGGATGCTCATCAGGGGTGGTTCCTGCTGTCTTTGAGTCGGAAGGCTATGATAACGGCTGCCGCGAGTGCCGCGACGCTGGCCATACCAAAGGTGAAGTGCGGGCCCAGCAGTTTCCAGCTGTAACCCGAGTACAAGGCGCCCAGCGCGCCGCCGGTGCCCGAGAGCGCCGCGTACAGCGCCTGGCCCTGGCCCTGCTGACGGGCGCCGAAACTGGCCCCGACAAAGGCAATGGCCGCGGCGTGGAAACAGCCGAACGTGGCCGCGTGCAGCACCTGGGCGAACACCAGCGCCGCCGGGATATCGGCCAGGTTGCCCAGCAACAGCCAGCGCACGGCGGCCAGCAGGAAACTCGCCAGCAGCACCTTGCGCACGGAAAAACGGGCGAAAATCCGGCTCATGCCCATGAACACCAGCACCTCGGCCACCACCCCCAGCGCCCACAGCAGACCGATGGCACCACGGCTGTAGCCCAGGTGCTCCAGGTGCAGGGTGAGGAAGGTGTAGTACGGCCCGTGGCTGAGCTGCATGAGGGCCACGCACACATAGAAGGCCAGCACGCCGGGCGCCCGCACCTGCGCGAGAAAGCCCCCTGCCCCGCGCCGCTCGGCCTGTTCCACCGGTTGCGCGTTGGGCACCCAGAGGCTGGCGGCGACGATCCCGGCCATGATCGCCACCAGTGCCACCGGGTAGATGTCCAGGCTCAGCCATTCGAACAGGCGCCCAAGACCGACCACGGCGAGGATGAAGCCGATCGAGCCCCACAGTCGCACCTGGCTGTAGCGCGCGGTCTGGCCATGCAGGTGGGCCAGGGTGATCACCTCGAACTGCGGCAGCACCGCGTGCCAGAAGAACGCGTGCAGGGCCATGACCATCGCCAGCCAGGCATAGCTGTTGCCGAAGAAGATCAGCGAAAAGGTCGCCAGGGTCGACAGCGCGCCCAGACGCACGATCAGCAGGCGCTGGCCACTGCGGTCGCCCAGCCAGCCCCACAGGTTGGGTGCGACGCAGCGCATCAGCATGGGGATGGCCACCAGCTCGCCGATGCGTGCCGGGGAGAAGCCCAGGTGGTCGAAGTACAGGGCCAGGAACGGCGCGGTGGAGCCGAGCAGGGCGAAGTAGAAGAGGTAGAAGCTGGAGAGGCGCCAGTAAGGGATCGGGGGCATGGGATGGGCCTTGTGTGAGCCTGCACCGGCCTCTTCGCGGGTTTACCCGCGAAGAGGCCGACCCTGGCTAAGTCAGAGCTGGCCCAGTACCGGGGTGCCCACTTTCACGTCGGCATTCTGCGCCCGGTGGCGCAGCAGGTGGTCCATCAAGGCGATGGCCATCATCGCCTCGGCGATCGGCGTGGCGCGGATGCCGACGCACGGGTCGTGACGGCCCTTGGTGATCACCTCGACCGGGTTGCCGTCGACGTCGATCGAACGGCCCGGGGTGGTGATGCTTGAGGTCGGCTTGAGCGCCAGGTGAGCGACGATCGGCTGGCCCGAGGAGATACCGCCGAGGATGCCGCCGGCATTGTTGCTGAGGAAGCCCTCGGGGGTCAGTTCGTCACGGTGCTCGGTGCCACGCTGGGCGACGCTGGCAAAGCCGGCGCCGATTTCCACGCCCTTGACCGCGTTGATGCTCATCAGCGCATGGGCAAGCTCGGCGTCGAGGCGGTCGAAGATCGGCTCGCCCAGGCCCGGCATCACGCCTTCGGCGACCACGGTGATCTTCGCCCCCACCGAGTCCTGGTCGCGGCGCAGCTGGTCCATGTAGGCCTCGAGCTCCGGCACCTTGTCCGGGTCGGGGCTGAAGAAGGCGTTGTGCTCGACCGAGTCCCAGGTCTTGAACGGGATCTCGATCGGGCCGAGCTGGCTCATGTAGCCGCGCACGCGGATGCCCTGGGTGGCCAGGTACTTCTTGGCGATGGCGCCGGCCGCCACGCGCATGGCGGTCTCGCGCGCCGAGCTGCGGCCACCGCCGCGGTAGTCGCGGATGCCGTACTTGTGGTGGTAGGTGTAGTCGGCGTGGGCCGGGCGGAACAGGTCCTTGATCGCCGAATAGTCCTTGGACTTCTGGTCGGTGTTGCGGATCAAGAGGCCGATCGAGCAGCCGGTGGTACGCCCTTCGAACACGCCGGAGAGGATCTCCACTTCATCCGGCTCCTGGCGCTGGGTGGTGTGCCGGCTGGTGCCGGGCTTGCGCCGATCGAGGTCGTGCTGCAGGTCGGCGAGGGAGATTTCCAGGCCTGGCGGGCAGCCGTCGACAATGGCGACCAACGCCGGGCCATGGCTCTCGCCAGCGGTGGTGACAGTGAACAGCTTGCCGTAGGTATTGCCGGACATGGACGCTCCGCGAATCTGCCTGAGGTGATCGAAAGCGGCAGTATACGGAAAACGCTACAGGATGGGTTGCCCATGCCGGCCTCTTCGCGGGTAAACCCGCTCCCACAGGGATCGCGCCAGATTCTAAAAATTGAGCAAGACAGTTGCTCCCACAGGCCGGCCCATCTCACTGTGGGAGCGGGTTTACCCGCGAAGAGGCCGGCACGGCAAGCGAGCCATGCGAACCTTCATCGCGCTGCAATGTCTCAATGACACCTAGCCATGTAGTACCCCTCCATGAAGTCGCGCCTCGCCGCCCTGCTCCTGATGTTCTGCGCCAGCCTCGCCCAGGCCGCGCCCACCGTACTGCAACGCCCCATCGACCTGGACACTGGCCAGGGCGTGCTGCACGGCAGCCTGCTGCTACCCCAGCAAACCACCCCGCCACCGGTGGTGCTGATCATCGCCGGCTCCGGCCCTACCGACCGCGATGGCAACAACCCTGCCTCCGGACGCATCGACAACCTCAAGCGCCTGGCCCTGCTGCTGGCCGGCGAGCACATCGCCAGCGTGCGCTTCGACAAGCGCGGCGTGGCCGCCAGCCAGCCGGCCACCCCCGACGAACGCGACCTCAGCGTCGAACGCTATGTCGCCGACGTGGTGGCCTGGGGGCGCGCGTTGCGCCAGGACCCGCGCTTCGGTCCGCTGATCCTGGTCGGCCACAGCGAAGGCGCGCTGATCGCCAGCCTGGCCGCCGAGCAGGCCGGCGCCAGCGCGGTGATCACCCTGGCCGGCAGCGGCCGGCCGGTGGCCGACGTGCTGCGTGAACAACTGGCCCAGCGCCTGCCTCCGGCGCAACTGGCCGGTGGCGTGGCACTGATCGACCGGTTGCAGGCCGGGCAGACCAGCCTCGACGTGCCCGCCCCGCTGCGCCAGGTATTTCGCCCCAGCGTGCAGCCGTACCTGATCACCCTGCTGCACCAGGACCCGGCGGCCGCATTCGCCCGGCTCACGGTGCCCGCGCTGATCGTCCAGGGCCGCAACGACATCCAGGTGGAGGTGGCCGACGCCGAGCGCCTCAAGGCCGCCAAGCCCGACGCCCAGCTGGCGCTGATCGACGGCATGAACCACATGCTGCGCATCAGCCCCCGGGAGATGGGCCAGCAGCGTGAGAGCTACCGCAATCCCGAACTACCGCTGGCCCGTGAGTTGGGGGAGCGCATCGTCCTGTTCATCCACGGGCTGCCGCAGGCCTGAAAGCGCCCTCAGGTATTGGCCCGGCCTGCCGATAACGCGGCTAAGAAGGCAGTGATCCAGGGGCATGCGCGCCCCGATCGCGGGCAAGCCCACATCTGCGATGTCCTTGCAGGTACCGGCACCCGGCCGCCGTGCACCTGAGGATTCCCTGATGACCGATGCCCCCGCCGCCGAGGCGACCGAAGAACAAGCCCCGGAAAGCGCCCCGCTGCCCTGGGCAGACCTTGCCGCCGAGCATTTCCAGTTGCTGCGCCTGGCGCCGCTGCCGACCGACCGCAACAGCGGCGCCCGCCCGCTGCGTTTCGTCCAGTTCGGCTACGCCGAGCGCCACGACAAGGCCCACAGCCTGCTGCGCATGGAAATCCGCCTGCCGGGGCAGAAGGTGCGCAAGGAACAGAACCAGCTGGATATCCGCGTCGACCACGAAGCGCGCACGGTGCGTATCGGCGACCCGGCCGGTCTGCAGCTGGAACCGCTGAACCGTGGCCTTGGCCGCTACCTGCTGGCGCAGGCGGTGCAGTGGCTGCAGCAGCGTTGCTCGCACTACCGGGTCGAGGGCATGAGCCTGCCGAACAAGGACGCCCTGAACGAAGACACCCGCCTGCGCCGCGACCATGTGTTGGGCAGCGTTGGCCTGTCGGTAGAGTACACCGACGGCCAGTTGCTCAAGGGGCGCGTGGTGGAGACGCCGGTGGGCCAGCTCAAGGGCGGCTGGAACACCGAGAAGGTGCAGCGCGTGGACAACCTCGAGGCCGCCGGCATGCTGCAGCAGGCCGAGCAGAACCTGATGGAGAAGGAAGCCCAGCTGCGCGAGCGTGACGAGCGGGTGGCCAAGTACCGTCGCGAGGACAGCGGCCTGCGCTTCACCATCACCTGCCTGGTGGCGTTCGCGGTGTTCCAGGCCGGGTTGCTGATCTGGATCGCCACCCGCTGACCTGCCCTGCGCGATCCGTGTAGGAGCGGCCTCGTGCCGCGAAAGGGTCGCAAAGCGGCCCCGGCGATCTTTGCATCAACACTGATATCCTGGGGCCGCTACGCAGCCCTTTCCGGCCGGTCCGACGCCTCGGCAAGGCCGCTCCTACAGCAGGGGGCGGTGTGAATCCTTCAGACCCGCGCCTTGAACAGCTCCTGATGCTGCCGGCACTGCTCGGCGGTCAGCATGAACACCCCGTGGCCACCGCGCTCGAACTCCAGCCAGGCGAAGTCCACCTCGGGATAGAGCGACTCGACATGCACCTGGCTGTTGCCCACCTCGACGATCATCAGGCCCTTGTCGGTCAAGTGGTCGGCCGCCTCGGCCAGCATGCGCCGCACCAGGTCCAGGCCATCGTTGCCGCAGGCCAGGCCCAGCTCGGGCTCGTGATGGTACTCGGCCGGCATGTCGCCGAAATCCTCGGCGTCGACATACGGCGGGTTGGACAGGATCAGGTCGAAGCGCTGCCCCGGCAGGCCAGCGAAACCATCGCCCTGCACGGTGTACACCCGCTCATCGAGGCCATGGCGCTCGATGTTCTGGTTGGCCACCTCCAGCGCGTCGAAGGACAGGTCGGCCAGCACTACCTCGGCATCCTGGAACACCTCGGCGGCGACAATGCCGATGCAGCCGGAGCCGGTGCACAGGTCGAGGATGCGCGCAGGCTCGCCGGCCAGCCACGGCTCGAAGCGTTTCTCGATCAACTCGCCGATGGGCGAGCGCGGCACCAGCACCCGCTCGTCGACGATGAACGACATGCCGCAGAACCAGGCCTCGCCCAGCAGGTAGGCGGTGGGCACGCGTTCTTCGATACGGCGCTTGAGCAGGTGCTGCAGGCGTACCGTTTCGTCATCCTCGAGCGCGCAGTCCAGGTAGCTGTCGGCTACCTCCCAGGGCAGATGCACCGCGCCGAGCACCAGCAGGCGAGCTTCGTCCCAGGCGTTGTCGGCACCGTGGCCGAAGAACAGTTCATGCTCATGGAAGCGGCTGACCGCCCAGCGGATATGGTCGCGCAGGGTGCGCAGGCGGGATGTGATCACGGGGTACTCCTTTTCAGACAGGACAAAAGTCTAACAGCCCACACCGCACATTTGTTTCCTCTGATAGCCAAACCGATAGCCACAAGCCAGCAACCACGCTGTCTGCGCTGTCAACCATTCACATTGGCGTCAAGGCAAGGGAGAATAGGCGTACAAAAGCCCTACCCAAGGAGCCCTTGATGTCCGTTCCAACCACGATGTTCCGCCTCACTGGCCGCGACTACCCGCCGGCCAAGCTGGGCCAAGCCAGCCTGATCGTCATCGACGCGCAGAAGGAATACCTGAGCGGTCCGCTGGCGCTGTCGGGCATGGACGAGGCCGTGGCGAACATTGCCAGGTTGCTCGATGCCGCCCGCAAGGCCGGTCGCCCGATCATCCACGTGCGCCACCTCGGCACCGTCGGCGGTCGCTTCGACCCCCAGGGGCCGGCCGGCGAGTTCATCCCGGGCCTGGAGCCACTGGCCGGTGAAACCATCATCGACAAGCGCATGCCCAACGCCTTCAAGAACACCAAGCTGCACGAGACGCTGCAGGCCTTCGGCCCGCTGGACCTGATCGTCTGCGGTTTCATGAGCCACTCCAGTGTCAGCACCACCGTGCGCCGCGCCAAGGACTATGGTTATCGCTGCACCCTGGTGGAAGACGCCTCGGCGACCCGCGACCTGGCCCTGAAGGACACCGTGATCCCCGCCGCGCAGATCCACCAGTGCGAGATGGCCGTGATGGCCGACAACTTCGCCTGCGTCGCCCCCACCGCCAGCCTGGTCTGAGCCACGACCGCCCGGCGGACGGGCGGAACCCCGAGGTGACCCGCAGGTCGAAATCCGGATCAGCTCTACCAGATCCTGAGGAATTCGAATGAAGCTCAAAGGCAGTTTCGATGCCAAGCGCCTGCGCCAGCGCGAGCCGAGCAACTGGGGCGCGCGGGTTGCCGCCGCTTTCTCGGTGCTGCTGGCCACCCTGGGCATTTTGCTCGCCATGGCCGGTTTCGCCGGCCTGCTGGGCAATTACGCAGCGCTCGCCGAGCTCAATGCCAACCGCCCGCTGTCGGCGATTCTCGTCGTGGTCGGGTTGTTGCTGTTGTGGATCGGCGTGCGCGTCTGGCGACGCAGCCGCATCCGCCTGCGCCGTGGCCGCGAGCTGAACCTGTCGCCGCACCTGATGAAGAAGCACGACTGACAGATTTACACCGCCCCCCTGTAGGAGCGGCCTTGCCGAGGCGTCGGACCGGCCGGAAAGGGCTGCAAAGCAGCCCCAGGATTTTCGCTTCGATGCATAGCTCGCCGGGGCCGCTTTGCGGCCCTTTCGCGGCACGAGGCCGCTCCTACACAAACCGCGCGCAGCTCAGGGCTTCACGCCGACGCGCAGTCGCGTAAACTACGCCGCCCACGTGGAGGCACCATGCAAGACGACGATTTTTCCCTCTTCCGCAGCCAAGTGCAGGGCGTCAAGCCGATCAAGCACGACCGCGCCGAAGTCGGCAAACCCAAGGCCGACCGCAAGCAGCTGGCCGGCCTGCGCCAGGCGGCGACCATCCGCAGCGACCAGGCGTTGGTGATCGACGGCCTGTCCGACCAGTTCGTCATCGACGTCGGCGCCGAGGATGAACTGATGTGGCGCCGCGACGGCGTCCAGGAAACCCAGATCCGCAAGCTCAAGCTCGGCCAGATTGCCTTCGAGGGCAGCCTCGACCTGCACGGCATGAGCGTCGAGAAGGCCCGCGAGACGCTGTGGGCCTTCATCGCCGAGGCGACCAAGCTCGAAGTGCGCTGCGTGCGCGTCACCCACGGCAAGGCCGCGCGCCTGGACGGCAAGCGCCCGATGATCAAGAGCCACGTCAACACCTGGCTGCGCCAGCACCCGCAAGTGCTCGGCTTTGCCTCGTGCCAGGCCCGCCACGGCGGCACCGGCGCGGTGTACGTGATGCTCAAGCGAACCATGCTCGAAGGGCGCGACGAGTGACATCGCGCTTGCAGCGCCGCCGTCGCCGCCGTACCCTTCGTCTTTGCGAAAAATCCCACAGGTAGATCCATGTCCCTGGAACAGAACTACACCGCGATTCTCAGCCAGATCGGCGAGGACGTCTCCCGCGAGGGCCTGCTCGACACGCCCAAGCGGGCCGCAAAGGCCATGAAGTACCTTTGCCGCGGTTATGAGCAAACCCTGGAAGAAGTCACCAACGGCGCGCTGTTCACCTCCGACAACAGCGAAATGGTGCTAGTCCGGGATATCGAGCTGTACTCGATGTGCGAACACCACATGCTGCCGTTCATCGGCAAGGCCCACGTGGCTTACCTGCCCAAGGGCAAGGTGCTGGGCCTGTCCAAGGTGGCGCGGATCGTCGACATGTACGCCCGTCGCCTGCAGATCCAGGAAAACCTCAGCCGCCAGATCGCCGAGGCCGTGCAGCAGGTAACTGGCGCCGCGGGCGTGGCGGTGGTCATCGAAGCCAAGCACATGTGCATGATGATGCGCGGTGTCGAAAAGCAGAACTCGACCATGCTCACCTCGGTGATGCTCGGCGAGTTCCGCGACAACGCCTCCACCCGCAGCGAGTTCCTCAGCCTGATCAAGTGATCGGCCTGTATCCCGAGCCGACCCCATGGGTCGGCTTTTTCATTTCAGGAGTTGCCCATGATCGTCAAAGCCCTGCGGGTCGGCCTCGGCCAGCTAATCGTGTTCGGCGACTGGATCAGCCGCCCGGCGAAAAAGCAGCGCGATGCCGCGGCCCAGGCCCAGGTCGAGCAGCAGACCAAGGGTCTGGCGCTGTACCAGTTCCATGCCTGCCCGTTCTGCGTGAAGACCCGCCGCACCCTGCACCGCCTGAACGTGCCGGTGGCACTGCGCGATGCCAAGAACGACGCCCAGCACCGCCAGGCGCTGCTCGAAGGCGGCGGCCGGGTGAAAGTGCCGTGCCTGCGGATCGAGGAGGACGGCAAGGTGACCTGGATGTATGAATCCAAGGACATCATTGCCTATCTGGACAAACGCTTCGCGGCGGTCTGACCCGCACGCACGCCCCACACTGTAGGAGCGGCCTTGTGCCGCGAAAGGGCTGCGCAGCAGCCCCCGGTCTCAGCGTCGACGCCTCAATCGCCGGGGCCGCATTGCGGCCCTTTCCGGCCGGTCCGACGCCTCGGCAAGGCCGCTCCTACAAAGGCGGGGCGACAGCGAGTCAATCCACCATCGGCACATGCCGTGGATGGCTGGCCACCCGCGCCAGCCAGGCCTGCACGGCCGGGTAACCCGCCAGGTCGAAACCGCCCTGGTGCGCCACATGGGTATAGGCGTACAACGCCACATCGGCGATCGAATACTGCTCGCCAACCAGGTAGGGCGTCATTTCCAGCTGCTTGTTCATCACCTTGAGCGCCTTGTAGCCGCCCTTGTGCAGCCCCTTGTATTCCTCCAGCCGGTCCTGCGGCAGCCCCAGGTAGAACTGGATGAAACGCGCCACGGCAATGTACGGCTCGTGGCTGTACTGCTCGAAGAACTGCCACTGCAGCACCTGGGTACGCAGGCGTGGTTCGCTGGGCAGGAACTCGCTGCCATCGGCCAGGTAGTTGAGAATCGCGTTGGACTCCCACAGGCAGGTGCCGTCCTCGAGCTTGAGCACCGGCACCTTGCCGTTGGGGTTCATGGCCAGGAACTCGGGCGTTTCGGTTTCGCCCTTGAGAATATCCACCGGGTGCCACTCATACGGGCGGTCGAGCAGGCTCAGCATCAGCTTGACCTTGTAGCAGTTGCCCGACTGGTAATCCCCATACACCTTGTACATCGCCCCTCCCCTTTCACGCAGTTGCGCAGTAATACCCCATAGTTGGCGACTGTACGGCTAAATGCAATGCCTGCTGTATGGCAAGGATCACGCCATTGCACGGTAGCCTGAAAAAACTGCTTACACCTGCACAAGGAATTCCCCATGACCGATGCCACCTCCGCGCGCCTGCGGCCGCTGGCGGACAGCTCCCCGTCGGCGGTCGTCGCCGGCTTCATCGCCATGCTCACCGGCTATACCAGCTCGCTGGTGCTGATGTTCCAGGCCGGCCAGGCCGCCGGCCTGACCAGCGCGCAGATCTCGTCGTGGATCTGGGCCCTGTCGATCGGCATGGCGGTGTGCAGCATCGGCCTGTCGCTGCGCTACCGTACCCCGGTCACCGTGGCCTGGTCGACACCCGGCGCGGCGCTGCTGATCACCAGCCTCGGTGGCGTCAGCTACGGCGAGGCCATCGGTGCCTATATCACCTGCGCCGTGCTGGTGCTGGTGTGCGGCCTGACCGGCAGCTTCGAGCGCCTGGTGCGGCGCATCCCCGCTTCGCTCGCCTCGGCCCTGCTGGCCGGCATCCTGTTCAAGATCGGCAGCGAGATCTTTGTCGCCGCCCAGCACCGCACGGTGTTGGTGCTGGGGATGTTCTTCAGCTACCTGCTGGTCAAGCGCCTGTCACCGCGCTACTGCGTGCTGGCCGCGTTGCTGGTCGGCACGGCATTGTCCGGCGCCCTGGGGCTGCTGGACTTCAGCGGCTTCCAGCTGGAGATCGCCACCCCGGTGTGGACCACGCCGAGCTTCTCGCTGGCGGCGACCATCAGCATCGGCATCCCGCTGTTCGTGGTGGCCATGACTTCGCAGAACATGCCCGGCGTCGCCGTGCTGCGCGCCGACGGCTACCAGGTGCCGGCCTCGCCGCTGATCTCGGCCACCGGGTTCGCCTCGCTGCTGCTGGCGCCGTTCGGCTCCCACGGGATCAACCTGGCGGCGATCAGCGCGGCGATCTGCACCGGGCCGCATGCCCATGAAGACCCGGCCAAGCGCTACACGGCAGCGGTCTGGTGCGGGATCTTCTACGGTATCGCCGGCACCTTCGGCGCGACCCTGGCGGCGCTGTTCGGCGCCCTGCCCAAGGAGCTGGTGCTGTCGATCGCCGCCCTGGCGCTGTTCGGTTCGATCATGAACGGCCTGAGCGTGGCCATGGGCAAGGCACGCGAGCGCGAGGCGGCGCTGATCACCTTCATGGTTACGGCGTCGGGCTTCACCCTGTTCTCGATCGGCTCGGCGTTCTGGGGAATCGTGGCGGGGGTGCTGACCTTGCTGATTCTCAGTCCGCGCAGGGGCTGACAACGCTATCGCGGGGCAAGCCCGCTCCCACGCCCAGACCCCGTGAGCGGGCATGCGTGGGAGCGGGCTTGCCCCGCGATAGGGCCGCCACAGCCAATCACAGCCTGAAGTGCCCCACCATCCCCTTCAGGTCATTGCCCAGCTGCGCCAACTCGACGCTTGAGCGGGCATTGTCCTCCATCGCCAGCGCCGCCTGGTCGGCACTGCCACGGATCTGCGTGACGCTGCGGCTGATCTCCTCGGCGACCGAGCTCTGCTGCTCGGCCGCCGCGGCGATCTGCTGGTTCATCTGCTGGATCAACGACACCGCCGCGGCGATGCTGCCCAGGGCGCTCTCGGTCTTCAGCGTGTCGGCCACCGCCAGGCGCACCAGCTCCGTGCTGCCACGAATCTGCGTCACCGACTGCTGGGCATTGCTGCGCAGGCTGGCGACCAGCCGCTCGATCTCCTCGGTAGACTGCCGAGTACGCCGGGCCAGGGCGCGCACCTCGTCGGCCACCACGGCGAAGCCCCGGCCCTGCTCGCCGGCGCGGGCCGCCTCGATCGCCGCGTTGAGCGCCAGCAGGTTGGTCTGTTCGGCCACGCTCTTGATCACCTCGAGCACGTCACCGATGGTATGGATCTCGGCGCTGAGGCTGTCGATACCGCTGCTGGCGGTCTCGGCTGCCACCGCCAGCTGCTCGATGCGCTGCATGCTCTGGCGCACCACCTGCTGCCCCGACTCGACCTTGTCGTCGGCATCCTGTGCCGCCTGGGCCGCCTGCTCGGCGTTGCGCGCCACGTCATGGACGGTGGCGGTCATCTGCTGCATGGCAGTGGCCACCTGCTCGGTCTCATCCTTCTGGCTACCGACTTCGCGGTTGGTCTGCTCGGTGACCGCCGACAAGGCCTGGGCGCTGCCGGCCAGCTGATCGATGCCCTGCTGCAGGCCACTGACGATGCCGGACAGCCCCTCGGCCATCTGCTGCATGGCCTGCAGCAGCTGACCGACCTCGTCGGCACGCGGCGGCTCGGCCTCGATCCCCAGCTCGCCCGCGGCTATGCGCCGGGCACGGCTGATCACCCGCTTGAGCGGCGCGACCACGGCCCGGGTGATCAACCAGGCCGCCAGCACGCCCACCAGCAGTGCCAGGGCCGTGGCCGCGGCGATGGCCACGGTGTTGCGCGCAAGCTCCGCCTGCATGGCCTGCTCCTGGGCGAGGTAGGCCTGGTCGACCCGCGTGGTGACCTGCTCGGCCCGGGCCTGCAACTGATCCTTGATACCCCGCTCCTGGCCCAGCAGGTCGGTGTACTCGTTGAGCTTCTCGGAGAAACTGGCGATATGCCCGGCCACTTCGCCCAGCACGCTCTGGTAGCCGGCATCGGTCACCGCCGACTTGAGCTGGTCCACCAGGCCGGCGGCCTCCACCGTCTGGGCGATGCGCCCCTCGGCGACAGCCTCGCCGCCCTTGCGGCTCTGCTCCAGGCGCACCCGGGCCTCGTCCATGGCTTGCAGCATCAGCCGCGACACCTGCGCCACCTGTCCGGCCTGCTCAAGGAACTCGCCGCCTTGCTGGCCCTGGGACTGCTTGAGGGTGTAGGTGCCGTCGTCGGCCAGGCCGGCCTGCAGCACATCGAGGTTGTTGGCCACGCTCGATACCGACCAGCTGGCCATGTCCAGCGCCAGCTCCTTGGCCTGCACCGCCTGGACGAACTGGTCGAAGGCCTGCCCGTAGGCACTGAGGTCGGCCTCGGCGGAAGTCAGCGCAGGCGCGGCGCGGGCCCGCTCCACCAGCCCTTGAAGGCCCATGCGCAGGGCATCGGCCTCCTTGATATCCGAACGCAGGGCGAAGGCCTGCTCATGTTGGCGCAGCTTCAACAGGTCGGTATTGAACTGGGCCATCTGCCGCAGCCCCTCGAAGCGCTGGCCGACGTTGGCCAGGGCGTATACGCCGATGGCGGCCACCACCAGAGTGAGCAGCAACACCAGGGCAAAACCCAGGCCCAGCTTGCGCGCCATGCCCAGGTTGGCCAATACACCGTGCTTGGTCGCCGTCATCACCGCCCTCCTCGCTTTTTGGCCCTCCGCCGGCGACAAGAGTGACAATGGCGCCGACCTGGTCACAAGGGCCGCGTGCGCGAATGGTGTCATTTAGCTATGAGCGTGTCGCTTTCAGACCGCCAAAGGTCGCCCTGCATGCCGGAAGAACGCCTGGGCCCGGGAATCCTGCCCATAGGCGACATTGATCCGTAGCCAGTCACTGGCCCGCCCCTGCGGATCGAAAGCGCTGCCCGGGGTGAGCAACACCGCATGCTCCAGCGCCAATCGCTCCAGCTCGGCAAAGTCGCGTCCGGGCACCCGGGCCCAGACGAACATGCCGCCGACCGGCTCACAGAACACCTCCCAGCCACAGGCCTCCAGTTGCCCCAGCGTCCTGGCCCGGTGCTGCCCCAGGCGCAGCCGCAGGCGCTGCACACTCTTGCGGTAGCCGCCATTGGCAAGCATCTGCCCGACCACCTGCTCGGCGAAGCGCGAAGTGCCGATGCCGGCGACCATCTTCAGTTCGGCCAGGCGCGCGATCAACGGTGGGTCGGCCACCAGATAGCCGACCCGCAACGAACTGCTGAGGGTCTTGGAGAAGCTGCCGATGTAGATCACCCGCTGCTCGCTGTCGAGGGTCGCCAGGCGCGTGGCCGGACCGTCCTGGAAATCCGCGTACAGATCGTCCTCGACGATCCGCAGGTCATGCTCGCGGGCCAGTTCCAGCAGGCGGTAGGCGACCCTGGGCGTCAGGCAGCTGCCGGTCGGGTTCTGGTACAGGCTGTTGATGAACAGGCAACGGGGCTGGTACTCGGCCAGCAACTGCTCAAGCACCACCAGGTCCGGGCCAGTGGCAGTGCGCGGCACCTCGAGCATGTGCACACCGTGCACGCGCAGCAAGTTGTACAGGTTGTAGTAGCCGGGGCGCTCCACCAGCACCGTGTCACCCGGTTTCAGCAAGGTCCGCACCAGCAGGTCGAGGGCATGGCTGGCGCCCTGGGTGGTGAGGATCCGCTCCGGCTCGGCGGCAATATCCAGCCGCGCCAGCCCCTTGTGCAGTTGCAGGCGCAGGCTGGCCAGGCCCTGGGGCGGGCAGTAGTCGAACAGCGCCTCGGGCGCGCCGCGGCTGACCTGGCGGATGGCCTGGGCCAGCTCGGCTTCGGCCCGCCAGGCCACCGGTAGCCAGCCGCAGCCGAGCTTGAGCAATTGTTCATGCCCTTCGCGAAACTGCCGCCAACTGCCGTCGATTGCCTCGCCCCAGGGCTCGCCGGGGTCGGGCCGCAAGCCCGGCTTGCGCTCGGCGACGAAGAAGCCCGCGCCATGTCGCGCCTCCAGCCAGCCGTTGGCCGCCAGGCGGTCGTAGGCCTCGATCACGCACGAGGCGCTTACCGACTGCGCCTTGGCCAGCGCGCGGATCGACGGCAGGCGCGCGCCGGGGCGCAGGCGCTGCTGTTCGATCCAGGCCTGCAGGTGCTCGGTCAGCTGCTGGACCAAGGGGGTGGGAAGGTCGCGATCAAGATGAAAATGCATGGCAAGTGTTCGCTGTTTTCAGGCAAACAGTTAAGCATAAATGCCCCGCGAGTGTGCCTTGGCGAGCACCGCTGCCAAGGCCGATGCTGCCAGTCACCGTCACTGCCTTGCGGATCCGTCCCGATGCCCACTCGTAATGCCCCTGCCCTGCTGGCTTTCGCCCTGTGCCTGATCACCCTCGCGGTGAACCTGCAGGCCCCGCTGTACATCGCCTACGCCGACCTGTCCGGGCAAGGCGCGGCGGCGACCGCCGTGGCCTTCTCCGGCTATGTGCTCGGCGTGCTGCCGGTGCTGCTGGCCCTCGGCGGCCTGGCCGACCGGGTAGGTCGGCGCCCGCTGATCCTGGTCGCGCTAGCCCTGTCGATGGTCGCCACGCTGCTCATGCTGCTGGCGCCGAGCCTGCAGATGCTGGGCTTGGCGCGCCTGTTCCTGGGCCTGGGCACAGGCCTTGCCTCGGCCACCGCCACCGCCTACATGAGCGAACTGATGGCGCCGGATGCCAGTGGCCGCGCCGCCACCTGGGTCACCGCCAGCACGTCGCTCGGTTTCGGCCTGGGCGCGGCACTGACCAGCCTGTTCCTGCTAAGCGGGCCGACCCTCACCCCCGGCAGTTTCCACCTGCAGCTGGTGCTGGCCGCCGTCGCCCTGCTGCTGGTCTGGCGCCTGCCCGACCCTCGCCCGGCGCAGCGCAGCGCCATGCTGCGCCTGCCCTGCTACCCCGCCGGCAGCCTGGCCTACGGCCTGGCGATCCTTCTGGCCTGGGCCTGTGTCGGGCTGGTCATCGCCCTGCTGCCGGGAATCCTGCGTCAGCATGGGCTGAGCGCCTGGTCGGGGTTCTCGACCTTTTGCGTGATCAGCTGCGGCTTGCTGTTCCAGCCGCTGGCGCGGCGCCTGGCCAGTGCCCAGGCGACCTTGCTGGGGCTGCTGATCCTGCCGTGCAGCTACGCGCTGCTGGCCTGGGGGGCTGACAGCGGCAATCTGCTGGGTGTGCTGCTGGGCGCCGTGGCTGCGAGCAGCGCCTGCTATGGCTTTATCTACCTGGGCGGATTGGCGGCGGTGAACGAGCAGGCCGGGAGCGAGAAGCCCCGGGCCAGTGCCGGGTTCTTCCTGCTCGCCTACCTGGGGTTCAGCCTGCCGGTGATCTTTACCGGATTGCTCAGCGATCGGCTGGGATCGCGCATGGCGCTGGAAGTGTTCGGCGGCGTCCTGCTGGTGGGCTGTGCCGCCGTGGCATTGGGCCTGTGGAAAACCTCGCGGGCCTCTTCGCGGGTAAACCCGCTCCCACAGGGGTCGAATTAGTCGGTCAGATCGCTAAGGCGCCGCCATCGACAGTCAGGCTGTGCCCCGTCGTGAACGCCGCGCCATCGCTGCACAGGTACAGCACCGCGCTAGCGATCTCCTCGACCTTGCCGATGCGCCCGACCGGATGCATCGCCGCGGCAAACTCGGCCTTGCGCGGATCGGCCTCGTAGGCGCGGCGGAACATGTCGGTATCGATCACCGCCGGGCACACCGCGTTGACCCGAATGCCCTTCTTCGCATACTCGATGGCCGCCGACTTGGTCAGGCCGATCACCGCATGCTTGGATGCCGCATAGATGCTCATCTTCGGTGCCGCCGACAGGCCGGCCACCGAGGCCGTGTTGACGATGGCGCCGCCGCCCTGGGCCAGCAGCAAGGGCAGTTGGTACTTCAGGCACAGCCACACACCCTTGACGTTGACCCCCATGATCGCATCGAACTCCGCCTCGCTGCCCTCCGCCAGCCGCCCCTTCTCGATCTCGATACCGGCGTTGTTGAAGGCGTAGTCGAGGCGGCCATAGGCCTTGATGACCTGCTCGTGCAGCTGGCGCACGTCACTGTCACGGGTGACGTCGCAGGCGACGAACAGCGCCTCGCCGCCAGCCTGGCGGATCAGCGCCACGGTGGCTTCGCCCCCGCTCGCGTCACGGTCGGCCACCACCACCTTGAGCCCTTCGGCGGCGAATGCCTGGGCCGTCGCCCGGCCGATACCCGCCGCGCCACCGGTGACCAGGGCAACCTGGCCGGAGAAAGTCATGCTCATCACTGGCTCCTGCAAAAGGATGGGAAGTCGTGGCTGAGTCTAGTCAGGGCACCGCCGGGCTGGGCAGCATCATCAAGGGCACGGTTGGACTACTATCGTTCGCGGTGATCTTGCGTGACGCGGCCCATTCAACCCGCCGATCATCACCCCCTCACACTCGTTCAGGAGAACTCGCCATGCCCCACACCAACCGCCGCTTCCTGCTGACCCGCCGCCCGGTCGGCGCCGTGCGCCGTGACGACTTCACCTACGAGCAGGTGCCCGCCAGCGAGCCGGGGGAAGGCCAGGTGCTGGTGAAGAACCTCTACCTGTCGCTGGATCCGGCCATGCGCGGCTGGATGAACGAAGGCAAGTCGTATATCCCACCCGTGGGCCTGGGCCAGGTCATGCGCGCCCTCGGCGTCGGCGAGGTGGTCAGCTCCAATCACCCGGACTACAAGCCCGGCGACCATGTCAGCGGTGCCCTTGGCGTACAGGACTACTTCACCGGCGAACCCCAGGGCCTGCACCGGATCGACCCGCGCCTGGCGCCCCTGCCCCGCTACCTGTCCGCCCTGGGCATGACCGGCATGACCGCCTACTTCGCCCTGCTCGATGTCGGCCAACCCAAGGCCGGCGAAACCGTGGTGATCTCCGGCGCCGCCGGCGCGGTCGGCAGCATTGCCGGGCAGATCGCCAAGCTCAAGGGCTGCCGCGTGGTGGGCATCGCCGGGGGCGCGCAGAAGTGCCAGTACCTGCTGGATGAACTGGGCTTCGACGGGGTCATCGACTACAAAACCGAAGACGTACTGGCCGGCCTCAAGCGTGAGTGTCCCAATGGCGTGGATGTGTACTTCGACAACGTCGGCGGCGATATCCTCGATGCCGTGCTGTCGCGCCTGAACTTCAAGGCCCGGGTGGTGATCTGCGGCGCCATCAGCCAGTACAACAACAAGGAAGCGGTCAAGGGCCCGGCCAACTACCTGTCGCTGCTGGTCAACCGTGCGCGCATGGAAGGCTTCGTGGTGATGGACTACGTCAAGGAGTACGGCAAGGCCGCGCAGGAAATGGCCGGCTGGCTGGCCAGCGGCAAGGTGAAGAGCAAGGAGGATGTGGTGGAAGGCCTGGAGACCTTCCCCGAGACGCTGCTCAAGCTGTTCAGCGGGGAGAATTTCGGTAAGTTGGTGCTGAAGGTCTGAGATCAGCAGCCAAGCGCTTTGTGGGAGCGGGCTTGCCCCGCGATGGCGATTGCCTGGGCTGACGCCATCGCGGGGCAAGCCCGCTCCCACAGTCCCTGATTCAACCGCGGATTTCAGCCACCACGGCAGCCAGTGCCTTGGCCGGATCTGCCGCCTGGCTGATCGGACGCCCGATCACCAGGTAATCGGAACCGGCGTCCAGTGCCTGACGCGGCGTCAGAATCCGGCGCTGGTCATCCTGGGCACTGCCCGCTGGGCGAATACCCGGGGTCACCAGCTGCAGCGACGGGTGCGCCGCCTTCAGTGCCGGCGCTTCCAGTGCCGAGCACACCAGGCCGTCCATGCCGGCTTTTTGCGCCAGCGCCGCCAGGCGCAGCACCTGCTCCTGCGGATCGACATCCAGGCCGATGCCGGCCAGGTCCTCGCGCTCCATGCTGGTCAGCACGGTCACGCCGATCAGCAGCGGCTGCGGGCCGCTGCGCTTGTCCAGCTCCTCACGGCAGGCCGACATCATGCGCAGGCCACCGGAGCAGTGCACGTTGACCATCCACACACCCATCTCGGCCGCGGCCTTGACCGCCATGGCGGTGGTGTTGGGGATATCGTGGAACTTGAGGTCGAGGAACACTTCGAAGCCCTTGCCGCACAGGGTTTCGACTATCCCTGAGGCGCTGCTGGTGAACAGTTCCTTGCCCACCTTGACCCGGCACAGGGCGGGGTCGAGCTGGTCGGCCAGCTTCAGGGCGGCGTCACGGGTGGGGAAATCCAGGGCGACGATCAGGGGCGTCTGGCAGGCGGACATGGGCAGGGTCTCTTGGCAAGTCGTAAACGGCGCGCATTGTAAACGAAGTGGCGCGGGGTTTGGGGGCCGCGGGTCATGAGATTTGGCCCGGGCGGGGGCGGCTCCTATAATTGAACCAACGGCTGCGGCAATGGCTCGAATGCCATGTAAGCGGTGCCCTATACGCTTTCAGGAGAATCTCGATGCCTTGGTATGCCTGGTTGATACTGCTTGTTGCTCTCGGGTCGATTGTCGGCGGGTTGATGCTGCTGCGGGATACGGCGAAGAAGTTGCCGCTGACCGAGGAGCAGTTGAAAAAGGTGCATGAGCGCAACGCCGAGGCGGATGCGAAGGATGCGGCAGACCGCTGACAGGCGGTAGAAAGCCGACCGATGCATGATCGGCCGGCTAGCCGAGGTTAATCCACCCTCAGCTTTTCACGGTTGCGTTCCAGCAGCGCATTGCCGATACCCTTGATCTCCAATAGCTCGTCGACCGATTGGAAAGGGCCGTGCGCCTCGCGATAGGCCACGATAGCCTCGGCCTTTGCCTTGCCGATGCCATTGAGCTCGCTCTGCAGGGTCGATGCATCGGCCTGGTTGAGATCAACCTTTTCCGCTGCTACCGATGACGCGGCAGCTCGCGGTTCGACCTGTTCGACAGCGGGCGCCGGCGCCGCTGCTGGCGCAGCGGAAAGAGTGAATGACAGGCAAGTGAAGAGTGGTAGCAACAGATAGGTCAGTACATTGTTTCGCATGATCAAAGACTCCTTGGTCCAGGATTTCAGAGGCAGCGTTCCTTGGCTGCCTCTAAACCCTAGTCGCTCTGGATGTCCGATCAAGATGCCGGTGCCGGGGAGATTATTTCCAGATCATTCCAGCAGTGCGTCGCCCCTGGGTGTCAGGGATCCATGCGTCGCTGCAGATGGATCCAGTCCACGATCTCGCTGTCCGGGGAATAACCGCTGACCATTTCGCGCAACAGTTGACGAACCGCAACGTAATCATCCGCCTGGACGGCGCCTTGCAGTCGAATCAACTGTTCCTTGAGCACGGACCAATCCAGGAAGTCCTCGTCGGCACTCATGATCATCGGATGCCGGGTGGAAACCACATTGTCCCCGATCAGTAATTCTTCATAGAGTTTCTCGCCGGGCCGCAATCCAGTGAACTCGACGGCGATGTCGCCATTGGGATTTCGCTCCGAGCGAACACTGAGGCCAGAAAGGTGAATCATCTTCTCCGCCAGCTCGACGATCTTCACCGGCTTGCCCATGTCCAGCACGAACACATCCACTCCCAGCCCCATGGACCCCGCCTGGATAACCAACTGCGCGGCCTCGGGAATGGTCATGAAATAACGGGTGATCTTCGGATGGGTTACGGTCAGCGGACCACCCGACTTGATCTGCTTGTGGAAAAGTGGAATCACCGAACCCGAGGAACCCAGTACGTTGCCGAATCGGACCATGGTGAATCTTGTCCGATTGACATGGGATAGATTGCTGCTGCGACCAAACAGGACAGGAGCAGACTCACGGCTCAAGGCCTGCAGGATCATTTCCGCCAGACGCTTGGTACTGCCCATGACATTGGTTGGACGCACTGCCTTGTCGGTGGAGATCAATACGAAGTTCGAAACGCCTGCCTGCAACGCAGCCTGTGCCGTGTTGAGCGTTCCGAATACGTTGTTCAACACACCTTCGGCGATATTGTGCTCGACCATGGGTACATGCTTGTAGGCAGCGGCATGGTAGACCGTATCGATATGCCAGGTACGCATGACATCAAGCAACTGGTCAGGATTGCGAATGGAGCCCAGGATCGGCAGCACCCTGACAGGCAGCGACTCACGGGCAACCCGTTGCTCCAGCTCGCTGAGGATGCTGTAGAGATTGAACTCGCTGTGTTCGAACAGCAGCAGATTCTTCGGGCGAAGACTCAGTATCTGACGGCAGAGCTCGGACCCGATCGACCCGCCGGCTCCGGTTACCAGAACGGACTGGCCGACAACACAGCGCTCCAGCAGCTCGTCCTGGGCTGGCACCGGGTCACGTCCAAGCAGATCGGCAATGTCGACCTCCTGGATATCATCGACCTTGACCTGACCACGGGCCAGGTCCATGAAGCCAGGCACACTACGCACATGCAAAGGGAAACCTTCGAGGAAGCCAAGTATCTCACGGCGACGCGCACGGGTCGCCGAAGGAATGGCCAGCAGGATTTCCTCGGCGCCGGTCAGGTCCAGCATTCTCTGGATATGCTTGGGTTTGTAGACTTGCAGCCCGGCGATCACCCGGTCACTGATACTTACATCATCGTCAATGAAAGCCACCGGCCGCATCAACCGGCCCATGCGCAATGCCGCAACCAACTGGTTGCCGGCAGCGCCTGCCCCGTAAACCGCAACCTTCGGCAAACCGTCATCACGATTGGTGAAGGGCACGTGCTTGGCCGCTGCGAACCAGTCGCCGAGGAAATATTGGCGCATCACAAGGCGCAGACCGCCCAGGAACACCAGGCTCAACCACCAGTAGTTGAAGATGATCGAACGCGGCACCACCGCTTGATGGTTGCTGTACCAGTAGACCACCAGGGCAAGGATCAACGACGAAAGGCTGACGGCCTTGGCAATGGCGATCAGCGCATCGTTACCGAAATATCGCATGACCGCACGGTACATGCCGAAGCGGATGAACAACGGAATCGCCACAATCGGGGCGGCGATAAAGAGCCACAGGTGCTCCTTGATCGGATTGGACAGCTCTTCGACCCCCAGGCGAACGAGAAATGCCAGCCACAAGCTCCCCCAGACCAGCACGACGTCAGTTGCCACCTGCAACAGCCTTTTGTATCGCCGAGGCAACCCTAGCAATGCGGACCGAAAACTATCCATAACCCCTTTCAAAATCATTCTCCTCTTACCTGAACCTTAGCCGCACTCGCAACTGTAGTGGCGGGCATGATCAATGCCGCCGGGGCCCTTTGGACACTCATGCTGGCGACTTGTCGACGATTTCCCTTTGCCCCGCCTTGAACTTGACCGCAAGCGCGAGGAGCGGTGCATAAGCCAAGATCACGCCAACCAATGCATCCACATGCCCCAATGCCACGACGGCCGCCCAAGGCAGCAGCCAGAGCAGATTGATGGCCGTCACGGCCAGCGTGACGGGACGGTGCTTGCCAAATTGTCGCGAAGCATACTGGTAGGCATGGCTTCGGTGCGCTTCATAGACCTTGTCGCCACGCAACAGCCGACGAGCCAGGGTAAAGGTGGCATCGACAATGAAAACACCCATCAGGATGATCCACGACCAGAGCAGCACGGGGTCGCCGTTCGCGGCATGCAACGACAGCAGCGCCAACTGGATTCCCAGGAAACCACTGCCTGCGTCGCCCATGAAAATACGCGCCGGCGGGAAATTCCAGAACAGGAAACCAGCCACGGCCAATGCAAGCAAGGCTGGTGCCCACACCATTGATGAAGCGCCGCAAGCGACATAGATGACGCATGCACCCAAACAGACCGTTATCGCCTGAAGGCTAGCCAAGCCATCGATACCGTCCATGAAATTATAGAGATTAAGCATCCACACAATGTAGAAAGCCGCCAGCACGTAGGTAACCAGGCTGATGTCCAGTGTCGCGCCCAGGACCACCAGCTTTGGAGCATTACCTAGCCAGAACAACACCCAGCAGGCTGCGGAAAAATGTCCCAGCAATCGCCACCGGGCTGCAATATGGCCATGGTCGTCGAGAAATCCGATTACCGCCACCAGGCCGCAGCCACCCAGAGAACCGATCAGCAGCCCCGTCGAGATGAGATCGAGGCCGTAGGCAACCGGCAATGCCGCGAGGAACGCCAGCACGATTGCCACACCACCACCGCGTGGCGTGGGAACGGAGTGAGAACTGCGGGCATTGGGAACATCGATGATGCTTCGGGCAATTGCATAACGACGCAACGCCCCTGTCAGCAAGTAAGAAACCAGCAGAACAGCAATGGGAAGGATCCAGTAACTCATCGAATGGGGTTTTCCAGGAAATGTTTTGCAGTGATGCCGAGCGCTTCCTCCAGTGACACCGGCGGCTCCCAACCGAGCATCTGGCGTGTCTTGGAGATATCGACCTGAAGCGAGCCGCAGAGACGTTGTGACAGCGCCCGCTTACCCAGCAGATTGGCCCCGAGGGTCAGTAGCGAGCTCGGAACCGGTATCAACCTGGCCGGTTTGCCCAGGGCGACCGACATCTTCTGCAGCAGCTCCGTGGTGGAAACGTCATGGCCGTCACTCACCAGAAACACTTGGTTGGCTGCCGCCGGGTGCGAGCAACACAACACGATCAGGTCGACGAGGTTGTCCAGGGCCACGAGGCTGCGCTTGTTATGTATGGCACCGAAAGGCAACGGAATCTGTTTGTCGAGCCAACGCATCATGTTGTGGAAGTTGGCCTTCACCCCAGGTCCGTAAACCAGCACAGGCCTGATGACGACGATCTCCATGCCCAGGTCACGTCCCAGCTTCATCAACTGCTCTTCCGCTTCCTGCTTGGACACCCCGTAAGGGTCCGAGGGCGAGGCATCATCATCTGCATGGTAGGGCCGCCCCAAAGGCGTTCCCTCGCCATTGACCTTGATCGAGCTGATAAAGACAAAGCGCTTTACCCCAGCCTGGGCGGCGCGCCGGGCAAAGGCGAGCGTTGCCTCGACATTGACCTTGCGAAATTCCGCCAGCGGGTCGGCGGCGACCTCGTTCATCACATGCACCCTGGAGGCACAATGAATCACTACATCAAATGGCCGCTCAGCCTGAGGCCAGGCAGATTCGCTTGCCAGGTCATCGAACAGGTGTGGCTCAACCCCGGCGGGCAATGGTGTTGATTGCTGGCGCACTGCCGCAACCACCTCTACCGGCATCGTCGCCAATCGCTTCAACACACCTTGACCAACAAATCCGGAACCGCCTGTTAACACTATGCGCATCGTACCATCGCCCCTTGTCCTTTCTACTTGCGGCGTCATTGGCGGTCCATGATCGCCTTGATGAACACCTGCATTTCCCCAACCACCAGATCCTGCGAGAAGTCCCGGCGAGCCCTCTGCAGACCAGAGAGCGCGAGCCTATCACGAAGTACCGAGTCGCCATGAAGCCGGGTGAGAACCTCGCGGATCTGCGCAATGTCGCCTGCTTCATGGAACAGCCCGGTGACGTCTTCCTCGACGGCATCGGTCAATCCGTAGATTCGCGAGACCATGCTGGGCACCCCCACCGCTGCGGCCTCGATCACCGCCAGGCCAAAACCTTCCCGGTAGCTGGGCATGCAAAACACGTCGGCCATTGCCATGTAGTGCTCAGGTGTACGGGTGAAGCCCACACGGTGAAAACGGTCCTGGCAAGATTGCAGGATGGCCGCCAGCGACTCATCGATACCCTCATCGTCAGGTCCGACAACCAGCAGGTGGGCATCGGCATACCCTTCGCCAAGCGATGCAAAGGCTTGGGCGAGATCCAGAATCCCCTTGGCCGTATTGACCCGTCCAAGAAACAGGAAAACCTTGGCGTTTTCGGCGATGTTCATCTCGCTACGCATTTGCGCGGCACGCTGCGGATCCGGCTTGAAGCGCTCGATATCCACGCCACTGATGGAGCCTTTGCCAAGCACCCTGATCTTGTCTCTGGCGACGATCTTTGACTCGATCAGGAAATCTCTTTGCGAATGACTGTCCGTCAGCAGGTGCGTTGCGGCGCCAGCCAGGAGACGGTCAAGGAACATCAGGAAGCGACGCCCCAGCCCACGCCGGGTGAACCAGACCTGCCCGGTAAAGATGTGCACGCGGCACCGTGTCGCCGACAGCCACCCCGCCAACATGGCGACAAGCCCTGACTTGGGCATCAGGGAAAGCACGCAGTCGTAACGACGCTGCATCAGGATTCGCCAAAGCCGGTACAGCGAGATCACGTCACGCTTGAGGGAGATCTTGCGTTCGATGGCATAGGGAATGAAGTCGACATGCTCTCCCAGCAGCGCCTCGACGTCATGGCGCGTACCGGGCACCACCAGTGTCACATCGTAGTTCGCGGAAAGACGCTTGATATGCTCGCGCATGAAGACATGCAAAACGACAGGGACCGTGGCAACCAAACAGATTTTCTTACGCGGCCGCATTTGTGTTTCCAAACGACTCACTACCCTTCAGATTGAATGATAATTACAGACAAGGTCTCGCCGGTCAGTTCACAACTTCTGGCAGCGACCACAGCAGCCCTCGACGTCATGCAACCGCTCCCTGCATGCGGTTCAGCCTAGATTGGCGTCTGGCGTCACGCTCCTGCTGCCCGGCGAACAGATAGAGGGAAACGGCAAAGATCGGCATGACTTGCAGCCCCTTGAAATTAATGATCACGAAGATCAAGAACAGGGCCAACGCAAAAACCTTGATATCACGACTTTTCTCATAGCGCCCGCCGAACAGGACGGGCACGAGATAAAAGCAATTCAGCAACATAAAAACGACGATAGAACCAAAACCGGAAAAATACAAAAGTCGCAGATAGCCGACATCTGTCCCTTTGTAGAACCCCAACTCAGAAGTGTCTTCAGAAAAATAGCGGCCATCACCATACAGGTAGGTGGATAGCTGATCAGGGAATATATACATCTCCGACAACGACTGGACGCTGTCACTGTGCAACTCACCCTTGGTTACGATATTCCTGAAGATTTCAGTGGCTTGGTACAAGGGCCCAGACGTTACATAGAAGCTCAGCACCACCATCGTGACGACCGACAGCAATAGTAGAACCTTCAGTCCCAAGCCACGACGGCTCAGCCCCAGGATGGCGAAAGGAATAATTGCACTACGAGCAACTGCCATCGCGATGGGGAAGATCATGATGACGAGCAAACTCTTCAGGAAGCTTTTCTGTGAAATGAGCAGATAGTAAAACACCGTGATGACCAACGTAAGCGCGCCATCCACATGAAACAAGCCAAAGCCCAGCGCACGCAACCCGTAAATATGCTGGAAGACCTCCGCCGAGCGTGGTGATATAAAGCCCAGCAGCGTGGTGTACACGTCCCTGTCTAGGATCGATATGATCGCCAACGCGCACTGCAGGAAAATCCAGGCCAGCAACGCAGACGGTCGCTTGGTCAAGACGCGGTGAATGACATAACCGAAAAATATATTCAGAAAGATCTTGCTGGACACCACAAAGTGAAAGAACAGATCACCAGGCGCTCCCGCAGATGCCACCAGCGCCCCCCCGAGCAGCCAGCCACCAAAAAGCAACAGGAAGGCAATTGCGAACCCACCATTACTCATCAGCAACCTGAAAAAGCCCAACATATAGAAGGGCATGAGCAATACCGCCATCGGTACCTCGGTGCCATAGACACGCGGAAACCCAATGGTCACCGTCAGTACCAACAGAGCAAGTAGAAAAGAACCTTTTCTCTCCTGCTGCCCAGCGCTGCTCATGTCTACAGCTGTTGTCATTGGGTTGCTCATCCAGCTACCACACTCACTTTGATCTTCCCCACTATCCTTTGAACGGTTTGCCGCAGCCTTCTGCCCTGCACATCACCGCCGCCCGAATGACCATACCTTTGCAATCCGGAAAATCGTCACGGGCCACGTTCATGGCATGCGCCATGATCCACGCTAATGGAAGATGCTTGGAAAGGCGCCGCCGGCGCCGTTCCTGACTTGGTAAAAACGACCTGGCAGATAGCATGAACAAACTCCGCTGCGGCCAACCTAGATATCAATATGCCTGTACCTCTACGGGCACTTCACCAGAGGAGCAGGTGATCCTCCATACTACCGCATATCTGTCTTTGCCAGAGTCGCCAGAGGACAACCACCCGCAACCTGCCTTTACACCAGCAAGCGCCGGCCTGCCCCCTTAGCGCGGGTCGACCTCGATGAGGTCATCGCGGCGGCGAGCAACAGCCTGCGGGGCCAACGGCTCAGTGCCAGCACTCCTCGCCTGCATACCAGCGATCAGCAGGTGACGAGCCAGCGCGATACCCGCGCCTACCACCAGGCCTACAAGCAACCCACCGATCCCGAGCAACCACTTGCTGGGTGAAACCGGGTCAAGCGGATTGACGGCACGCTGGTCGACACTGACCAACTTGAGGTCCTTGGCCTGCAAGCTCACTTGTTCCAAGGCGAACCGCTCAGCCTTGATGCTTGCAATATCCTGCAGGTACAAATCTGCCTGTTTTCGCTGCTCCAACGCCTCAACCTCTCGATTGCGGTCAAGCAACTGCAGCTCCTTGGCAATCTGCGGAATTCGCGTGTCGGCAAAGTCGTCGGAGCGGCGCTGGAGCAATGCCGCGCGCTCAGCCTCAAGGGCATCGGAGCCCAGGAAGTACAGGGGGTCACGACTGGTTACGTCGGCAACCACGACATTCGTTGCGTTGACTCCAGCACTGCCGGCTATCGAAGCCGGGGTCGACGGACGCTTGATGCCAAGCCGCCGAGCGATGAGCAACGCCTCATCCAGCTGCGCGATACGATTGGCGCGCAGGGTTTTCAGCTCGGTTCGGCGTGCGCGCATCTCATCAAGCAGTTGGGCACGTTTTACCGCATCCCGCTCACTCAGCGAGGCGATTTGAACCTCCTTGAGCATCTCGTAGGAAACTCTCGACTTCTCGAGCCGGGTATCCAGTTCCTTGAGCCGGTTGGCCACGACGGTAATGACATCCCTATCGATTCGCTCGCGCTCGACCAGTGTGGCCTGCTCTATCAAGCCGTCGATAATGGCAACCCCGTCGTCGCCGGCACGGTAGGTGAGGTCGAGGGTGAGCGCCTCGGGGCTTCCCTCGCCATTCGACGCACTGCTGCGGCGTACCTGAAAGGCATTGCGACCGAAGAGCTCGAAGCGTTGCTCCACGCTCAAGCCTGGAACCTGGAAAGAATTGAACTGTTCTGGATGGGCCTGGAAGTAGGCAAAGCGGGTGTCGTAAGACTCAAGTGCAGCACCGACCCGCTGCAGCGCCTGTTCAGGCTGAAGCTTGTAGACACCGGACCGATTCAGGGCATCCAGCTCGAACTGGGCGACTGGACGCAGGACGCTGGTGACCCGATAGCTGGGGGTCGCCATGTACCCATAGGCCAATGCAGCCAACGTAGTCACCGCCATCGTGCCGAGGATCAGACGCTTGCCCCGCCACAATGCGACCCCTGCGCTGAAGAGATCCAAACCTGAGGCGCCCACCACTGGAAAACGATTGATAACAGTCACGATCGACCTGCCTTAGAGCTGAAGGAATACTGCGGCAGGACCCATCCCATGGCTTGGCGTAAGGCATATCCGTGCCACTTTGTGGAAATGCAGGCCGTGCCCGCATGCAAGGAAAGGCTCGCATTATGGCAGCGAACGCCATTTATACAAGCAGCAGGCAGCGCCCTTGGCTACCACACAGAGTTGACAGTACAGTGTCACCCTCCCGCGTACCATGCTCGAAAACCTGGCGCCTCGAAGACAGGAAATTTCCTACGCAAGCCAAAGAAAAATCAAACCATCCCACCGCGCTCCGCAAGTTCACCTGAAGACACTGGAGGCTTGACTGGACGCCCAGACCGAAAATGCTGGACCTCCCCCCCTCAGCCTGCACATGGCCTACGGCCTGACTGAAGCATCACCGCCCGAGCGGGCGGCGCTTGTACATCAGGAGCACGCATGAAACACGAGCGGCTTGCGCTCAGCGAACCTTCTCCTCGGGCCCGACCAAGCGGCGAACCTGAACCGCCTGAATAAACTTCCGAGGTCGAAAATAGAAGATATTCTTCAGACCGAACGCCAGGTTCTCTGGCAGTACCTTGCGTGTGGAACGTGCCATCGCCAAGAAAGTCACAAGGAAGTTCGCGTACAAATCCGTGCGCAATTCCGGGTGACTGTCAAAGTAATCCGCAACGTCTCTAAAGTAAATCCTGTAGGCCTTGGTACGCCCCGCCAAGGTGGACAGATAAGAACCATTACCCGGATTGCAGCGATACATGACCAATGGCTTGTTGATGAACACACCGCGCCCGGAAGGAATCATGGTGTCCATCGCAAAGTACCACTCCATCGACTCCTGGGCAGCGGTCACCTTGCGAGCGGAACGGCGGTAGGCATAAGCACTGTGGACGCAAGTCGAACCCCAGCGGGCCAGCTCCGGCAGCGAAAAGAAGGTGTGATAAGGCGCCTCCTCTCCGGGATAGGGCGGTATTGACTGATAACTGCGATCATCAGAAAAGTACACAGCCTTGTGGAAAACGATGTTGACATCAGGGTACTGGACAAAAAGATCGTACTGTTCCTGGAGCTTCCCACTCATCATGATGTCATCGCCATCAAAGTGAAAAACCACATCCCCTGTCGCCAAGGCATGAACGGCATAATAATTATTTGACACACCCACATTTTGCTCACGCAAAACCAACTTCAAGCGTCCCGGGTGCTTTTCAGCACATTCCCTAATAATACGCTGGGTACTATCGGTCGAGCAGTCATCAGAAACAATCACCTCAAGGTCAAAATTGACTTCCTGACCCAGGATACTTTCGAGACACTCTGCAATATAGCGCTCCTGATTGTAGCAGGAGACAACCACGGTTGCGCTCAACATCAAACCACCCTTTTCGTATAAATATAAAAACCAATGACAGAGCAGGCGAAATAAATAATATTCATTGCCAGGTGCGCAATGAATACGCCCTGCAGCCCCCACCCCTGCTTCAATGCCAGGGTACTGAACAGACAGAACAGGACCCCTTGACTTATCTCACCCAGCACATAGATCCGGGTCGCAGCCTTGGCGACCACCACAAAACCTATGACGTAGGAAGTCACCCTGAACAGGTCTCCCAGCAACTGATACTGGATAAAATCACCCAGCTCGGCAAAATCGGCTGACAACAATAGCGGAATGAAGAAGCTGCGCAGTCCGTAGAAGCCAATCGCACCCACACCAAACAGGCATATCGCCAGCACCATGAACTTGCGAACCACCGCCGCTACCTTGAGCCGATCCTGCAAGCCCGAAACGATCGGAATGAAGTACGCCGCGAGAAAGACCACGAAGAACCCCATGTAGGCACTGGACAGCTTGAGCGATGCCTGCCAGAGCCCGGCCGCTTGCAGCCCCGTATTCTCCAGCAACAGATTACGCACAACAATTTCTACAAGCGGTACGCTCACCGCGCCGACAGCAGCCATCAGCGTGAAACCCGAGAGCTTTGCAAATTGCGGCCGGTAGGCGATACGCCAGCGCACATGCCTACGCAGCCTTGAGCGGGCAAAGAAATACAACGCCGGCAGGCTGTATGACAAATAAAATACGATAATCGACAGCGCCGCCCCGACCAGGCCGAACTGACGGATCAGCAACCACGCCAGGGGTAGCGTGAGCAGATTACCCACGATCTGTATGGTCGCGTAAACGCGGGTTTCATGCAGGCCATTGGCAGTGCCATTGACGATATTGGTAAATGCGAAACCGAACTGCGCAACCCCCAGCACCACCATCAGCCAGGCGTATTCTCCCCCCAGCAAATAATGAGACAGCGGGCCGCTGAAGACTATCGTCCCCAGCAGAATCAGCGTGCACAGTCCCAGCGAATAGAGTCGCGCCCCTGCAAGAAACCGAAGCATCTGCTTCGGTTTGTGCCGATACTCGGCGACGTACTTGATGACACCGTTCTGGATCCCGCCGCCGGCCAGCAACGACAGGAACAGAACAGCGCTCATCAAGTTACCGAGCGCACCCAGCCCTTCCACCCCCAGGTAGACCGCGACCAGCTTCAGGAACAGAAAACCCACCAGAATTTTCGACAGATGGGACGCTGTCGTGAATAGCGCGCCGGCGAGCACCCCTATACGCTTGCGAACCGACTCGACTTCATCGCGAGAGGCGCTATTCGACATCGATCGATTTCACAACAGCATCGATGACCTGCTGAACTTCTTCATCAGACATGGCAATCCACAGCGGCAGGCGGAGCAGGCGCTCGCTTTCCCGGGTGGTGTGGTTGTCCACGCCATGGAAGCGCCCCAGGGACTTGCCGGCTGGCGCCGAATGCAGCGGAATATAATGGAACACCGCGCCGATACCCAGCTCGCGCAACCGGCTCAGGACGCTGGTTCGATGCTGAAGATCCCGCACCTTCAGGAAGAACATATGGGCATTGAAACGGCACCCCTCAGGCACAACACCTAGCTCGACAAGCCCTTTGCCCACCAGCGGCTGGAACGCGTCCCAGTAACGCTGCCAAATGGAAAGGCGCGTCTGGTTGATTTCATCGGCCTTCTCGAGCTGGCCGTAGAGATAGGCAGCCTGCAGCTCGCTTGGCAGATAACTGCTACCGACGTCTACCCAGGTGTACTTGTCGATCATCCCGCGGAAGAACTGGCTGCGATTGGTCCCTTTCTCGCGAATGACCTCCGCACGCCCGATGAACTGAGGATCATTGATAAGCAACAACCCACCTTCACCGCCACTGGTGTAGTTTTTTGTCTCATGGAAGCTGAACGCAGCCATGTGCCCGATGGTCCCCAGGGCTTTACCATGGTAAGTCGACATCATTGCCTGGGCTGCATCCTCGACCACATAGAGGTTGTGGCGCTTGGCGATATCCATGATGACGTCCATCTCACAAGCCACACCGGCATAGTGCACAGGAACAATCGCCCGAGTACGCGGTGTGACAGCCGCCTCGATCAAGGTCTCGTCAATGTTCATCGTATCGGGACGCACATCGACGAACACGATGGTCGCACCGCGCAAAACGAAGGCATTCGCCGTACTGACGAACGTATAGCTGGGCATGATGACTTCATCACCCGGCTTGATATCCAGCAGCAGCGCCGCCATTTCCAGCGCTTGCGTGCAGGAAGGTGTCAGCAAGGTCTTGTGACAGGAAAACCGCTCTTCAAACCACTGTTGGCATTTATGGCCATAAGCACCATCCCCGGACATCTTGTCGCTGCGCATGGCGGCCAGTACATGAATGTCCTCGTTCCCGATATGAGGTGGCTTGTTAAATGGAATCATCTTCTAGTCCTTCAAGAGCGGCTTTTTCAGCGACAATACGTAAGTGCCGCACAACTAAACCAAGCTGACAACAACCTGCTTAAACACCGCGAAGATAATTGATCGCGACATCGCCAATGTACTTGCAACAAAGCCCCCTTCAAGGGCGCCTTCACGACTCATGCACAATGAGCCTTCCGCTCCGCGCAGCATTGTATGCTTGATGCCTCATCGCGTTACAGAACATCTCATTAAGCCTACGGACCGACTCCGACCTCCTGCCTGGAAAATTCGATCCCCCAGCATCATCTCCTTTTCGCCTGGCTCGCCTTCAGTTGACCTCACATTCGAAACCTGTCACTCCCGGCAGATTCATGGCAAAGGCTGGCTGAGCCGATTGAACGGAACATTACTTCAACGCCGCATAGGCGGTCACGTCGGATTGTTCAGATTTTTCCCATGCGAAAGAGCTTTTAACCTCGGTGATTCTGCCAATTTCCTGCAATAATTCAAGAGCCAATCACCGATGCACCTCGCCAGCAGGACCTCAAGAAACGCCCTCCGGACACCCTACCTTTCCCTGTGAATACTACTCCAGACAGCGACCCCAGCCCAACGCCGGCGGGCAGCATTCGCCCTTCAGCCACCCCAACAATGGAGGCCACAGGGCTTGCGGGCGTCGAGAAATCAAAGCTACCCTTCCCAGGCAGGTATCGCGCCCGGCACCGAGTCCGTCACATGAGCACAGCGACGCAGCCGCACAGGCGAGCAATCTCAGGGCACCCAACACCCCATCCGCACCGAGAATCACAATGCTTACAATTTTTGCAATGACCGAGAAGGGCCTTGCCTTCACCGAACAGGCCACCTCGAAATTCAAGGATATAATATCGCTAGTTGTCATCGGCCAAGACAGCGCCGTGGCAAATGACTACTCGGAACAGATTGCAGAAACATGCAAAGCCGCCGGCGTCGAGTTCATTTTCAAGAAAGACCACAGCCAGGTAACAAGCGAATATGTCATCGCCATTTCATGGCGCTGGCTGATCAAGCACCCCACCGACAAGCTGATTGTCTTCCATGATTCGCTGCTACCACGCTATCGTGGGTTTGCCCCCTTGGTAAATGCACTGATCAACGGAGAGAAAGAAGTCGGCGTGACGGCACTCTTTGGTGCCAGCGAGTATGACCGCGGCGATATCATCCAACAGGCGTCAACTACACTCCAATACCCCATCACCATAGCAGAAGCAATTACCGCCATTAACGCCTGTTATCTGGAATGCGGGATGGCCGTACTCTCGACACTTGCCAGCGGTAACAAGCCGACGGCAAGTGCACAAGATCACAGCCTGGCCACCTACAGCCTCTGGCGCGACGATGACGACTATCAGATCGATTGGTCACTGCCCGCTTCAACCATCCGCCGCACGATTGATGCACTCAGCACCCCGTACCGCGGCGCGTTCTGCCGAATCAACGGTACTCCCGCGCGCATTCTGGCGGCAGAAGAAGTAGAAGACGTCACGATCGAAAACCGCGACATCGGAAAAGTCATTTTCATCGAGGATGGGCTGCCGGTGATCGTCTGCGGAACAGGCCTGCTGAAAGTACTGAAGTGCCGCGACGACAACACGTCCGAGGACCTGCTCCCCCTCGCCCGATTCCGCTCACGTTTCAGCTGAAACACCGCACCAGGCACCTCCGGAAAAGAGCAGCCCAGATCCATGGCGCTCTTTTCGCCTCCACACACCGGCACTTAGAAAGGTGCTACGAAGAAACCAGTTCCACCTGGCGCTCTTCGTAGCACAACATGCGTACCGCCCGAGCATTCGGGCCACGAAAGACGCTCGTTAATTGTGCAAGGCTCGCCTGCGGATGAACAGGACACGCAGCACCGCCATACCAATCCCGAGCACGCCACCCGCGACCAAGCCGAGAATACCAATGATCTTCCTGTTGGGTCTTACCGGCTCATCCGGCAAATCAACAGCCCCATCCTGCCGGTAGACCTTCACAGCCTCCCCAGCGACCTGCAAGGACTGGTAGAACGCCAACGATTCCTGACGCTCGCGAAGATTGCGCACGAACGGATCATCAGAGGTACGATTGCGCAAATTGTCGATCTCAGCCTCCAACGCCTTGCTACCGCGCATGTAGATGAGCGATCCCTCCATACCTGCGGAGACTTCGCCAGAGAGGTTGTTCGCAATAATTGGCGGCCTTTCCAAGCCGATCGTTCGAGCCACTCTGAGCGCCTCGGTAAGCTGGACAAGCTGATCCTCGCGCAGCTTTCACGCACCTTCCCGCGCGATGTTTATCTCCTGCTCGAGATTCTTCGCCTTGACCTTGGCGTCGGTCATTACATTTTCGACAATTTCATCTTCCCCCAGCCGCCCGGCCATTTCGACGTAGCGAGCCGCCCAATCGACAGCCCGCTTCGGATCCGAGGCCTCGACCTTGATGAAATGCCTGTCCGCCCCTTCCCTGGATACCTGCCCCAAGGAGACCGCCGACAGATAGCGATCATATTGCTCATCCTGGGAGCCGCGGCGACGAGCCTCAGGCAAGGCTGGCAAGTAGGTTTCACGGAAGAACTTGCGTCGCAATGACTCCGACTGCAAGTTGCGCAGGTAAACGTCAAAAACATCCTTGACGGTCAACATGACCAGGCCAGAACCCCCACCCCGCCCATAGTTCAACTGGGCGATATCATTCGAGGTGGGTGGCTGCACAAAAACCTTGACTTCGTATACAGGTTCCGCCAAGTAGGCATATAGCAAGGCGCCTGCTGCTACAAGTCCGGTCACAAGACCAATCAACAGCTTTTGCCCCCACAATGCCTCGGTCAGCTCAAACAGATCAATCTCATCACCACTCAGGCGCTCACGTTCATTGCGCATTTATTCTATTTTTCCTTGGGTCCGTCTGCATTGCATGAGTCACTGCACAGTAGAAATCCAGATTCACCTGGCTGGTGTTTGGCAATCTGGATTATCGATACACTTCCACAACCAGCAGCCTTCTATAGAGAAAGCAAGCCGCAATTAGTTCCGACCACCCGACCAACGCCCCGCAGCCCATCAACATCATAGGACGCGGGCGTGACACTTTGAACGCAATGAACAGCCTAACCTTGGCACCCACCTGGACACGGGCGTAGCTGGAAATGCCCTTCACGCACTCGTCAGGCAACACCGTCCATGGACGATAAACAGCCCAAAGCCTTGCCCTTGCCAATAGTGGTCAGACTGGTAACTCATTGTAAAGAGTAGACCATCAGGAACAGATGGCAGGTAGCATCGCAATATGGCCGAGCGCGCCATGAGAACCCCAAAGGCACTGCTGGCAGGCCTTGAGCGGGGCAATGAGGAGGGTTCACCAAGACATCCATTCTTCCGAATCCTTCAACAGGCAAATTGACAAGCGAGGAATTACCTCACTTCTCAAGCTGCATTCAAATACGGAAAACTCTTAGTAACTTGTAGGAAATATCTTCAAGCTTCAGTACGCACGCCTTTCCGGCCACGTTCGCGAAGCTGGCGCCGCCCTCGCGCCACACCATAGGCACCCAGCATCGGCCCCACGGCCAAACCAATAACCAATGCCACCAACACCAACACTGCCACCGGCACGGACGGCGCCGACCAGCCAAAAAGCACCAAGGATACGGACTGCTGGTTCTCCAGCACAAAGAACAATACGACAGCCGCCAATAGCAGCACGAACAGCACCACCAGGGCGCGCTTTAGATTACGCATCAGGCCGTTCCTCCATTCAAGGGTGCTCATGCTCATCTTCATTGACCCGATCACGCAGCTCCTTGCCGGGCTTGAAATGCGGCACATACTTGCCTTCGAGGCTGACCGACTGGCCGGTCTTCGGATTGCGCCCTACCCGCGGTGCGCGGTAGTGCAGGGAAAAGCTGCCAAAGCCACGGATCTCGATACGATCCCCGGTCGCCAGGCACTGCGACATCTGCTCGAGCATGGTCTTGATGGCCAGCTCGACGTCCTTGGACGAGAGCAGCCCCTGATGGGTGACAATACGTTCGATCAGCTCCGACTTCGTCATATTTTTCCCTTCGTTATCAAGCAGCTAGATCATTGCTTAATCAGTTTGTAGCACGCCCCGGCGGATTTGAACAGGGTGGTTCTTGACTAAACAAAAAAATTCAAGATAAGCCGCAGCACAGGCGATCCCCACCCTACACGAACGCGAGCGCACTGCGGCGCGACTTTGCCGGCGAGCGGTAAAGCCTACTGCTCGTACACCGCTCACGAGCCCAGAAACATCTACAAACCCTGTAGGAACAATCTGCTTCTGCTCGACCAGGCAAATCGCAGGCACAAAAAAGGGCGACCCGAGGGTCGCCCTTTTTACCGATCAAACAGAACTCAGTTCTGCTTGGCCATTGCTTCGCGCAGCAGCGCAGCCATGGTGGTATCGGCAGCCGCTTCCGGAGCGTTTTTCAGGCTCTGGATGGCTTCGCGCTCTTCAGCGTCGTCCTTCGATTTGATGGACAGGCTGATAACGCGGGACTTGCGGTCGACGCTGATGATCTTGGCTTCGATCTCTTCGCCTTCCTTCAGCACGTTACGGGCGTCTTCAACGCGGTCACGGCTGATTTCGGAAGCTTTCAGAGTAGCTTCGATGTCGTCGGCCAGGGTCACGATAGCGCCCTTGGCGTCAACTTCCTTGACGATACCCTTGACGATAGCGCCCTTGTCGTTGACAGCAACGAAGTTGGAGAACGGATCGTCTTCCAGCTGCTTGATGCCCAGGGAGATGCGCTCGCGCTCTGGGTCAACCGACAGGATGACGGTTTCCAGCTCGTCGCCCTTCTTGAAGCGACGCACGGCTTCTTCGCCAGCTTCGTTCCAGGAGATGTCGGACAGGTGAACCAGACCGTCGATGCCGCCGTCCAGGCCGATGAAGATACCGAAGTCGGTGATCGACTTGATGGTACCGGTGATCTTGTCACCCTTGTTGAACTGGCCGGAGAAGTCTTCCCATGGGTTCGATTTGCACTGCTTGATACCCAGGGAGATACGACGACGCTCTTCGTCGATGTCCAGAACCATGACTTCCACTTCGTCGCCAACCTGAACGACTTTCGACGGGTGGATGTTCTTGTTGGTCCAGTCCATTTCGGAAACGTGCACCAGACCTTCAACGCCTTCTTCCAGCTCAGCGAAGCAGCCGTAGTCGGTCAGGTTGGTGACGCGAGCAGTCACGCGGGTGCTCTCTGGGTAACGGGCTTTGATAGCAACCCATGGGTCTTCGCCCAGTTGCTTCAGACCCAGCGAAACGCGGTTGCGCTCGCGATCGTACTTCAGGACCTTGACGTCGATCTCGTCACCAACGTTGACGATCTCCGACGGGTGCTTGATACGCTTCCAGGCCATGTCGGTGATGTGCAGCAGACCATCGACGCCGCCCAGGTCGACGAACGCACCGTAGTCGGTGAGGTTCTTGACGATACCTTTGACCTGCTGGCCTTCCTGCAGCGATTCCAGCAGAGCTTCGCGCTCGGCGCTGTTTTCGGCTTCCAGGACGCTGCGACGGGAAACGACAACGTTGTTGCGCTTCTGGTCCAGCTTGATGACCTTGAATTCCAGCTCTTTGCCTTCGAGGTGGGTGGTGTCGCGCACTGGGCGGACATCAACCAGGGAGCCCGGCAGGAACGCACGGATGCCGTTAACGTCGACAGTGAAGCCGCCTTTAACCTTACCGTTGATAACGCCCTTGACCACTTCTTCAGCAGCGAAAGCAGCTTCCAGAACAATCCAGCACTCGGCGCGCTTGGCTTTCTCACGGGACAGCTTGGTTTCGCCGAAGCCGTCTTCGACCGCGTCCAGCGCAACGTGAACTTCGTCACCGACCTTGATGGTCAGTTCGCCAGTTTCGTTGTAGAACTGCTCGAGCGGGATGACACCCTCGGACTTCAGGCCAGCGTGTACGGTAACCCAGTCGCCGTCGATGTCGACAACGATACCGGTGATGATTGCACCCGGCTGAAGATTGAGGGTTTTCAGGCTTTCTTCAAAGAGTTCTGCAAAGCTTTCGCTCATTTTAATTCCTGTAGATTCGGGCGAAAAAGACGCCCATAGCCACATTCCAGACAATGTGGGTTTCGTTAAGTTAAGAAGCGCTGGCAGGACGTTGACTGGTGCCCCTGCCCGCTCTCCTCTCCATCAGGCCAGGTCGCGCAGGGCGAGCTCGCTTCTGATGCGTTGCAGCACCTGCTCGATGGACAACTCCGTGGAATCCAGCTGAATGGCATCGGCCGCCGGCTTGAGCGGGGCCACTGCGCGCTGGGTGTCACGCTCATCGCGCGCACGGATCTCATCTAGCAGACTTGACAGACTAACATCTTCACCCTTGCCCTTCAACTGCAGGTAACGGCGACGGGCACGCTCCTCGGCACTGGCGGTGAGGAACACCTTGAGCGGCGCGTCGGGGAACACCACGGTACCCATGTCGCGACCGTCGGCGATCAACCCCGGGGCCTCGCGGAAGGCGCGCTGGCGCTGCAGCAGCGCTTCGCGCACGGCCGGCAGCGAGGCGACCATCGAGGCGCCGGCGCCGACGGTCTCGGTACGGATGACGTGGCTGACATCCTCGCCCTCGAGAATGATCTGCTGCAGCTTGCCCGGCTCGGCGGCGATGAACTGCACATCCAGATGGGCGGCCAGGGCCTTGAGCAGCTCTTCGTTGGTCAGGTCGACACCATGGTTGCTGGCGTTGAACGCCAGCAGGCGGTAAAGCGCGCCGGAGTCCAGCAGCTTCCAGCCCAGCTCGCGGGCCAGCAGGCCCGCCACGGTACCCTTGCCCGAGCCGCTCGGCCCGTCGATGGTGATGACCGGTGCTTGGGAATTCACGACTTGCCCTCTTCGGCGACGCGGATGCCGACTTCCTTGCACAGCGCCAGGAAGTTGGGGAACGACGTGGCGACGTTGGCGCAGTCATGAATCACGATCGGCGCGCTGGCGCGCAGCGAGGCGATGCTGAAGGCCATGGCGATGCGGTGATCGCCGTGTCCATGCACTTCGCCGCCGCCGATCTGGCCGCCGTCGATGATGATGCCGTCCGGGGTCGGCTCGCACTTCACGCCCAGGGCGATCAGGCCGTCGGCCATCACCTGGATGCGGTCCGACTCCTTGACCCGCAGCTCTTCGGCGCCACGCAGCACGGTGCGCCCTTCGGCGCAGGCGGCGGCGACGAACAGCACCGGGAATTCGTCGATGGCCAGTGGCACCAGGTGCTCGGGAATATCAATGCCCTTGAGCTTGGCGCCGCGCACGCGCAGGTCGGCTACCGGCTCGCCGCCGACTTCACGCTGGTTCTCCAGGGTGATGTCGCCGCCCATCAGGCGCAGGATGTCGATCACGCCGGTGCGGGTCGGGTTGATGCCGACGTGCTCCAGAACCAGCTCGGAACCTTCGGCGATGGACGCCGCCACCAGGAAGAACGCCGAGGAGGAAATGTCCGCCGGCACTTCGATGCGGGTGGCGGTGAGCTTGCCGCCGGACTGCAGGGAGGCCACCGCACCGTTCGACTCGACCGCGTAGCCGAAGCCGCGCAGCATGCGCTCGGTGTGATCACGGGTCGGCGCCGGCTCGGTGACGGTGGTGGTGCCTTCGGCGTACAGGCCAGCCAGCAGCAGGCAGGACTTGACCTGGGCACTGGCCATCGGCAGAGCGTAGTTCAGCGCCTTGAGCTTGTGCCCGCCACGAATGGTCAGCGGCGGACGCCCTTCAGGGCCCGTCTCGACCACCGCGCCCATTTCGCGCAGCGGATTGGCCACGCGGTTCATCGGGCGCTTGGACAGCGAGGCGTCGCCGGTCATGGTGGTGTCGAACGACTGCGCCGCCAGCAGGCCGGACAGCAGGCGCATCGAGGTGCCGGAGTTGCCGACGTACAGCGGCCCGGGTGGCGGCTTGAGGCCGTGCAGGCCAACGCCATGGATGGTCACGCGGCCGTGGTGCGGGCCTTCGATGACCACACCCATGTCACGGAAGGCCTGCAAGGTGGCCAGGGCGTCCTCGCCCTCGAGGAAACCTTCCACCTCGGTGGTGCCTTCGGCCAGCGAGCCGAGCATGATCGAGCGGTGGGAAATCGACTTGTCGCCAGGTACGCGGATCCGTCCGGACACGCGGCCACCCGGTTGGGCCAGGAAAATCAGATCGTTGGCGTTCATAGCGTCCACATAGGCCCGGCGGGCCAGGATTTTACTGAAATGCTCGCGGGCAACCCGGGCGCGGGTGAACACGCCCAGCAATTGGTGCCCGTCCCCAGCATCGACCGCGTCGCGCAAGGCGTCGAGGTCGCTGCGAAATGTATCGAGAGTGCGCAGGACCGCCTCGCGGTTGGCGAGGAAGATGTCGTGCCACATGATCGGGTCGCTGCCGGCGATTCTCGTGAAATCGCGAAAGCCCCCCGCAGCGTACCGGAAGATCTCCAGGTTTTCATTGCGCTTGGCCAGCGAATCGACCAGGCCGAAGGCCAGCAGGTGCGGCAGGTGACTGGTGGCGGCCAGGACTTCGTCATGGCGCTCCACCGGCATGTGCTCGACATCGGCGTCCAGCGCGCGCCAGAGGCGATCGACCAGGTGCAGCGCTTGCGGATCGGTTTCCGCCAGCGGCGTGAGGATCACCTTGTGGCGACGGAACAACGCGGCATTGGAAGCCTCCACGCCACTTTGCTCGGAACCGGCGATCGGGTGTCCGGGCACGAAGCGCGGCAGGCGCTCGGCGAACGCTTCGCGAGCGGCGCGCACGACATTGCCCTTGGCACTGCCCACGTCAGTGATCACCGCGTCACCCAGGTCGAGCTGGGCGAGGCGGGCCAGGACTTTCTCCATGGCCAGGATCGGCACCGCCAGCTGGATGACGTCGGCGCCGACACAGGCGGCGGCCAGGTCGGCCTCGCAACGATCGACCACGCCCAGCACCACGGCCTGCTTGCGCGACTCGGCATCCAGATCGACGCCGACCACTTCGCGGCACAGGCCGCTTTCACGCAGCCCCTTGGCGAAGGAGCCGCCGATCAGGCCGAGACCGACCACGACCAGGCGACCGACAATCGGTGCGGATTTGTTTGTTACAGCATCAACCACGAGTGCGAACCCTGTTCAGAAATCAAGACAGCCTGTAAGCCCATCGCGGGACAAGCCTGCTCCCACGAGGCCCGCGATGAACCTTGAAACATACGTCAGAGCACCGCCTTCGGATACGACCCCAGCACCTTCAGCGCCACAGCCTCCTGGCTGATCTGCTCCAGCACCGCCTTGATCAGCGGATCGCGGTGATGGCCGACGAAGTCGATGAAGAACACGTAGGTCCACTTGCCGCTGCGCGACGGACGGGTCTCGATGCGCGTCAGGTCGATGCCGTTCTCGTGGAACGGTACCAGCAGTTCATGCAGCGCGCCCGGCTTGTTGCTCATGGAAACGATGATCGAGGTCTTGTCGTCACCGGTCGGCGGCACTTCCTGGCTGCCGATCATGAGGAAGCGCGTGGAGTTGTCCGGGCGGTCCTCGATCTTCTCGGCCAGACGGGTCAGCCCGTACAGGTTGGCCGCCATGTCACCGGCGATCGCCGCCGAATTCCACTCGCCCTTGACCCGCTTGGCCGCCTCGGCGTTGCTGGAGACAGCCACGCGCTCGACGTTCGGGTAATGGGCATCCAGCCACTTGCGGCACTGGGCCAGCGACTGGGCATGGGAGTAGATGCGGGTGATGCTGTCGGTCTTGGTGTTCTCGCCCACCAGCAGGTGGTGGTGGATACGCAGCTCCACCTCGCCGCAGATGACCATGTCGTGCTCGAGGAAGCTGTCCAGCGTATGGCTGACCGCGCCCTCGGTGGAGTTTTCCACCGGCACCACGCCGAAGTTGACGGCACCGGCCGCCACTTCGCGGAACACCTCGTCGATGGCCGCCATCGGACGGCTGACCACGGCGTGACCGAAGTGCTTCATGGCCGCCGCCTGGGTGAAGGTGCCTTCCGGGCCGAGATAGGCGACTTTCAGCGGCTCTTCCAGGGCCAGGCACGAGGACATGATCTCGCGGAACAACCGCGCCATCTCTTCGTTGTCCAGCGGCCCCTTGTTGCGCTCCATGACGCGCTTGAGCACCGCGGCTTCCCGCTCGGGGCGATAGAACACCGGCGCCTCGCCTTCGGCCAGCGACGCGGTCTTGACCTTGGCCACTTCCTGGGCGCAACGGGCGCGCTCGCTGATCAGCTCGAGGATCTTCTCGTCGAGGCTGTCGATGCGCACGCGCAGGGCCTTGAGTTCCTGGTCGGACATCAGCCGTGCTCCTTCTCGAATTCAGCCATGTACTGCACCAGCGCCTCGACGGCCTCCAGGCCCAGGGCGTTGTAGATCGACGCGCGCATGCCGCCGACCGAACGGTGCCCCTTGAGATTGAGCAGGCCACGGGCGTCGGCGCCGGCCAGGAAGGCCTTGTCCAGGCGCTCGTCGGCCAGGCGGAACGGCACGTTCATCCACGAACGGGCGTTGTGGCTGATCGGGTTGGTGTAGAACTCGCTGGCGTCGATGAAGCCGTACAGGCGGTCCTTCTTGGCGCGGTTGCGCTGCTCCATGGCCTCGACGCCACCCTGCTCCTTGAGCCATTCGAACACCAGGCCCGAAAGGTACCAGGAATAGGTGGCCGGGGTGTTGTACATCGAACCGTTGTCGGCCGCGATCTTGTAGTCGAGCATGGTCGGGCAGCTGCTGCGGGCGTGGCCCAGCAGGTCTTCACGGACGATCACCACCACCAGGCCGCTGGGGCCGATGTTCTTCTGCGCGCCGGCGTAGATCATGCCGAACTGCGACACGTCGGTCGGACGCGAGAGGATGTCGGAGGACATGTCGACCACCAGCGGCACGTCGCCGGTCTCGGGCACCCAGTCGAACTGCAGGCCGCCGATGGTCTCGTTGGACGCATAGTGGACGTAGGCCGCGTTCTTGCTCAGCTGCCACTCGTTCCGGCCCGGGATGGCCAGGTAGTCGTAGGGCTTGGCGCTGGCGGCGACGTTGACGTTGCCGAAGCGACGCGCTTCCTCGATGGCCTTCTTCGACCAGATGCCGGTCTCGATGTAGTCGGCGGTGCCGTTCTCCGGCAGCAGGTTCAGCGGAATCTCGGCGAACTGCTGGCTGGCGCCGCCCTGCAGGAACAGCACCTTGTAGTTGGAGGGGACGGACAGCAGGTCGCGCAGGTCCTGCTCGGCCTTTTCGGCGATGGCCACGTAGTCGTCGCTGCGATGGCTCATTTCCATCACCGACAGACCCTTGCCGCGCCAGTCCAGCATTTCGGCCTGGGCACGCTGCAGGACAGCATCGGGAAGCGCGGCGGGGCCGGCGCAGAAGTTAAAGGCTCGTTTGCTCACATCCACTCTCGCTCTGCCAAATAGAACAAATCGTAAATCTTCGATGCCAGCGGAAACCCTGTGGGAGCGGGTTTACCCGCGAACAAGGGCGAAGCCCTTGCCATGCACCGCGGTGTCTTCTTCGCGGGTAAACCCGCTCCCACAGGTTATGCGACCAACCTGCGGATCGGGCCAGGCCCTTATCAGTCAAACGGGGCGACCTTGGTCGCCCCGTTCGGGTTGTTGCTTCGGTTATTCCTGAGGCGCCTCTTCGGCACCGGCGTTGTCCTCGCCCGCCGCATCGAGCGGGGCGCCCTCCTCATCCGTCTCGACCAGATCGTCGAGCTCTTCCTCGGAAGGCTCCTGGACACGCTCCAGGCCTACCAGCGTTTCGTCGGTGGCCAGCTTGATCAGCGTAACACCCTGGGTGTTACGGCTCAGGCTGGACACTTCGCCGACCCGGGTACGCACCAGGGTGCCCTGGTCGGAAATCAGCATGATCTCCTCGCCTTCCTGCACCTGGATGGCGCCGATCAGCAAGCCGTTGCGCCCCTTGGTGCCCATGGCGATCACGCCCTGGCCGCCACGGCCGCGACGCGGGAACTTGGACAGCGGGGTGCGCTTGCCGAAGCCACGCTCGGAGGCGGTGAGGATCTGCGCGCCGGACTCGGGGATCAGCATGGAGATGATCTGCTGACCCTTGCCCAGTTTCATGCCGCGCACGCCACGGGCGGTACGGCCCATTTCGCGGACCACGCTCTCGGCGAAGCGGATCACCTTGCCGGCGTCGGAGAACATCATGACTTCCTTGGCGCCGTCGGTGATGGCCGCGGCGATCAGGGTGTCACCTTCCTTGAGCTTCAGGGCGATCAGGCCGTTGGAGCGCGGACGGGCGAACTGCACCAGCGGGGTCTTCTTCACGGTGCCGGAGGCGGTGGCCATGAAGATGTAGGCGCCGGTCGGTTCGGCGGCCCACTCAGGGGTGTCGCCGTCTTCCTCGTCGATCTCTTCGGCTTCCACCAGCTCGCCTTCGATCACGCTGTCGTCGCTGTCTTCCAGTTCCTCGTCGGGATCTGCGTGCTGCTGCAGCGCCTCCAGGTCGATCTGCAGCATGGCGGTGATGCGCTCACCTTCCTCCAGCGGCAGCAGGTTGACCAGCGGACGACCACGTGCGGCGCGAGAGGCCTCGGGGATTTCGTAGGTCTTCTTCCAGTACACCTTGCCCTTGCTGGAGAACAGCAGCAGGGTAGCGTGGCTGTTGGCGACCAGCAGGTGCTCGATGTAGTCCTCGTCCTTGACGCCGGTGGCCGACTTGCCCTTGCCGCCGCGGCGTTGGGCCTGGTACGCGGACAATGGCTGGGTCTTGGCGTAACCACCGTGGGAGATGGTCACCACGCGCTCTTCTTCCGGGATCATGTCGCCGTAGTTGAGGTCGTGGCTGGCGTTGAGGATCTCGGTGCGGCGGACATCGCCGTACTCGGCGCGGATCGCTTCGAGTTCTTCGCGGATTACTTCCATCAGGCGCTCGGCGCTGCTGAGGATGCGGATCAGCTCGCCGATCTGCTCGAGGATCTCCTGGTACTCGGCCAGCAGCTTCTCGTGCTCCAGGCCGGTCAGGCGGTGCAGGCGCAGCTCGAGGATGGCCTGGGCCTGCTCCGGCGACAGGTAGTACTTGCCTTCACGCAGGCCGTACTGCTCCGGCAGGTCTTCCGGACGGCAGGACTCGGCGCCGGCGCGCTCGACCATGACCTGCACCGCGCTGGATTCCCAAGCGGTGCTGATCAGCGCTTCCTTGGCTTCGGACGGCGTCGGCGAGGCCTTGATCAGGGCGATGACCGGGTCGATGTTGGACAGCGCGACCGCCTGGCCTTCGAGGATGTGGCCACGCTCGCGGGCCTTGCGCAGCTCGAACACGGTGCGGCGGGTGACCACTTCGCGACGGTGGCGAACGAACGCTTCGAGCAGGTCCTTGAGGTTCAGCAGGCGCGGGCGACCGTCGATCAGCGCGACGATGTTGATGCCGAACACGCTCTGCAGCTGGGTCTGCTGGTAGAGGTTGTTGAGCACCACCTCCGGCACCTCGCCGCGACGCAGCTCGATGACGATGCGCATGCCGTCCTTGTCGGACTCGTCGCGCAGCTCGGTGATGCCTTCGATCTTCTTCTCTTTGACCAGCTCGGCGATCTTCTCGATCAGCCGCGCCTTGTTCAGCTGGTACGGCAGCTCGGTGACGACGATCTGCTGGCGGCCACCGACCTTGTCGATGTCCTCGATCTCGGAACGGGCGCGCATATAGATGCGGCCACGGCCGGTGCGGTAGGCCTCGATGATGCCCTGGCGACCGTTGATCTGGCCGGCGGTGGGGAAGTCCGGACCCGGGATGAACTGCATCAGCTCATCGACCGTGATGTCGGAGTTGTCGATCAGCGCCAGGCAGCCATCGATCACTTCGCCGAGGTTGTGCGGCGGGATGTTGGTGGCCATGCCCACGGCGATACCGCTGGAACCGTTGACCAGCAGGTTGGGGATCCTGGTCGGCATGACCGCCGGGATCTGCTCGGTGCCGTCGTAGTTGGGCACCCAGTCGACGGTTTCCTTGTGCAGGTCGGCCAGCAGCTCGTGGGCCAGCTTGGACATACGCACTTCGGTGTATCGCATGGCCGCGGCGTTGTCGCCGTCCACCGAACCGAAGTTGCCCTGGCCATCGACCAGCAGGTAGCGCAGCGAGAAGGGCTGGGCCATGCGCACGATGGTGTCGTACACGGCGATGTCGCCGTGCGGGTGGTACTTACCGATCACGTCACCGACCACACGGGCGGATTTCTTGTACGGCTTGTTCCAGTCGTTGCCCAGTTCGCTCATCGCATACAGAACGCGGCGATGCACGGGCTTCAAGCCGTCACGCGCATCGGGCAGCGCTCGCCCGACAATAACGCTCATCGCGTAGTCGAGGTAAGACTGTCTCAGTTCGTCTTCGATATTGACCGGGAGGATTTCTTTGGCCAGTTCGCCCATGAGAAGCCTGATTCCTTTTTCTGGTGAAACTTCGCCTGATCCCTCGAAGGACGAACGAAGCTCGCCGCCGCAGCGCATATAGGGTGCGACGACTTACGACAAATCAATGAGTTGTGACATGGATCTGCGCAATGAAGGCCGCCGTAAAGAGCAGCCTTGGAAACTGCCGGATGGTATCACAAACACGGGACGCATGGGAGATGTGGCAGGTTGCCTTGCAGTGCCATCCAAACGGGTGAAAAAACGCCTCAATGGAGGCGCTTTCGACACATCAACTGGGCGATTTTCGCCGTATCCGGGCGCTCGACCACACCCTTCTCGGTAATGATCACATCAATCAGGTCCGCCGGCGTGACATCGACCACCGGATTGTAGGCCTCGACATCGGCCGTCACCTGGATGCCCGCCACTTCCAGCAGCTCTTCCTCGCCACGGGTCTCCAGCGGAATGTCCTCGCCGGTGGCCAGGTTCAGGTCGATGCTGGTGCTCGGCGCCACCACCATGAAGCGCAGGCCATGGTGCATGGCGGTCACCGCCATCTGGTAGGTGCCGATCTTCGCCGCCACGTCGCCATTGGCGGCGATGCAGTCGGCACCGACCACCACCCAGGTGATGCCCTTGGTCTTCATCAGGTGGCCCATGGCCGCGTCGGCGACCACGGTCACCGGCACGCCGTCGGCGGCCAGCTCCCAGGCGGTCAGGCGCGAGCCCTGCAGCCAGGGCCGCGACTCGCAGGCGTAGACCTGTTCGACCATGCCCTCCAGGGTCGCGGCGCGGATCACCCCCAGGGCGGTGCCGAAGCCACCGGTGGCCAAGGCGCCGGCGTTGCCGTGGGTGAGCAGGGCCTGTTCGCTGCCCTGATGGCGGCGGATCTGCTCGACGCCGAACTGGGCCATGGTCAGGTTGGCCTCGCGATCGCTTTCGTGGATGGCCACCGCCTCGGCCTCCATCACCGCCAGCACGTCCTCGCCGGGACGCAGGCGCTGCAGGCGTTCGCGCATGCGATTGAGCGCCCAGAACAGGTTGGCCGGGGTCGGACGCGCCTCGCCCAGCAACATGAAGTCTTCCTCGAGGGATTCCTCCCAGCCTTCGCCCTCGGCCAGTCTCCGGCGCAACGCCAGCACCAGGCCGTAGGCGGCGCAGATGCCGATCGCCGGGGCACCGCGCACGGCCATGTCGCTGATCGCCTCGGCCACCTCGGCCGCCTCGGTGCAGGCCAGCCAGCACTGTTCCAGCGGCAGCAGGCGCTGGTCGAGCAGGTACAGCACGCCGTCGCGCCACTCGATGCCCGTCACCGTCTCCGCCGCCATCAGTTGCTCGCGCATCGCCTCTCCCCGTCGCCCTGGCATCAAAAGCCGGCGATTATAGCGACCCTCAGCCGCGGACGCTCGGGTATACTGCGCGTTTAGCCGAACCGACCCAGGTATATGCCGCGCATGCCCACCGCCACTCCCCTCCTCGACCTGCTGCTTGTGCCGGACTGGCTGGTCCCCGTGGAGCCGGCCGGCGTGGTGCTCGAAGGCCATGCGCTGGGCGTTCTGGACGGCCGGATCGCCTGGCTCGGCCCCCGCGAGCGGGCGCCCATGGCCCGGGAGGTACGCGAGCTGCCCGACTGCGTGCTGACGCCCGGACTGGTCAACGCCCACGGCCACGCCGCCATGGTCCTGTTCCGCGGCCTGGCCGACGACCTGCCGCTGATGACCTGGCTGCAGGAACACATCTGGCCGGCCGAGGGCCGCTGGGTGGATGAAGCCTTCGTGCGCGACGGCACCGACCTTGCCATTGCCGAGCAGCTCAAGGGCGGCATCACCTGCTTTGCCGACATGTACTTCTTCCCCCGCGAGGCCTGCGACCGCGTGCACCAGAGCGGCATCCGCGCGCAGATCGCCGTGCCGTTGCTGGACTTCCCGATCCCCGGCGCGCGCACCCCGGACGAGGGCCTGCACCTGGCCATCGAGCTGTTCGGCGACCTGCGGCACCACCCGCGCATCACCGTCGCCCTCGGCCCGCACGCGCCGTACACGGTCAGCGATGCGAACCTGGAGAAGATCCGGGTGATCGCCGACCAGCTCGACGCACCGCTGCACATGCATATCCACGAGACCGCCGGCGAAGTCGAGCAGGCGCTCAAGGACAACGGCGAGCGCCCGCTGGCCCGCCTCGCCCGCCTGGGCCTGCTGGGGCCAAACCTGCAGGCGGTGCACATGACCCAGGTCAGCGACGAGGATCTGGCCCTGCTGGTAGAAAGCAACACCAGCGTGGTCCACTGCCCCGAATCCAACCTCAAGCTGGCCAGCGGCTTCTGTCCGGTGGAGCGCCTGTGGCAGGCCGGAGTGAACGTGGCGGTGGGCACCGACGGCGCCGCCAGCAACAACGACCTCGACCTGCTCGGCGAAACCCGTACCGCCGCGCTGCTGGCCAAGGCCGTCGCCGGCTCGGCCACCGCCCTGGACGCCCACCGGGCGCTGCGCATGGCCACGCTCAACGGCGCCCGGGCGCTGGGTCTGGAGGCGACGACCGGCTCGCTGGAAGTGGGCAAGGCCGCCGACCTGGTCGCCTTCGACCTGTCGGGGCTGGCGCAGCAGCCGGTGCACGACCCGGTCTCGCAACTGATCTACGCCACCGGCCGCGATTGCGTGAAGGACGTCTGGGTCGCCGGCCACGCCCTGGTGCTGGACCGCCGCCTGACGCGAATGGACGAGCAGGCCCTGGCCGCCAATGCCCGCGCCTGGGGAGCCCGCATCGGCGGGCGCAACGAATAACCGGGCGCCAGCCATGGCTGGCGCCCCGTGACACTTTCATAGAAGCTTCAGAGGACTGTTCAGATGAGCAACGTCGACCACGCCGAAATCGCCAAGTTCGAAGCCCTGGCCCACCGCTGGTGGGACCGCGAGAGCGAGTTCAAGCCACTGCACGACATCAACCCGCTGCGGGTCAACTGGATCGACGAGCGCGTCGCCCTCGCCGGCAAGAAGGTGCTGGACGTCGGCTGCGGCGGCGGCATCCTCAGCGAGGCGATGGCCCAGCGCGGCGCCACCGTGACCGGCATCGACATGGGCGAGGCGCCGCTGGCGGTGGCCCAGCTGCACCAGCTGGAGTCCGGCGTGGCGGTGGAATACCGGCAGATCACCGCCGAGGCCCTGGCCGAGGAGATGCCTGAACAGTTCGACGTGGTCACCTGCCTGGAGATGCTCGAGCATGTGCCCGATCCTTCGTCGGTGATCCGCGCCTGCTACCGCATGGTCAAGCCGGGCGGCCAGGTGTTCTTCTCGACCATCAACCGCAACCCCAAGGCCTACCTGCTGGCGATCATCGGCGCCGAGTACATCCTCAAGATGCTGCCGCGCGGCACCCATGACTTCAAGAAGTTCATCCGCCCCTCCGAGCTGGGTGCCTGGAGCCGCGCCGCGGGCCTTGAGGTCAAGGACATCATCGGCCTGACCTACAACCCGCTGACCAAGCACTACAAGCTGAACAACGACGTCGACGTCAACTACATGATCCAGACCCTGCGCGAGGAATGAGCATGCGCCTGCGAGCAGTACTCTTCGACATGGACGGCACCCTGCTGGACACAGCGCCCGACTTCATCGCCATCTGCCAGGCGATGCTCGCCGACCGCGGCCTGCCGGCCATCGACGACGCGCGCATCCGCGAGGTGATCTCCGGCGGCGCCCGCGCCATGGTCGCCGCGACCTTCGCCATGGACCCCGAGGCCGACGGCTTCGAGGCCCTGCGCCTGGAATTCCTCGAGCGCTACCAGCGCGACTGCGCGGTGCACAGCAAGCTGTTCGACGGCATGCCGGAGCTGCTGGCCGACATCGAGAAAGGCAACCTGTTGTGGGGCGTGGTCACCAACAAGCCGGTGCGCTTCGCCGAGCCGATCATGCAGCGCCTGGGCCTGGCCGAGCGCTCGGCCCTGCTGATCTGCCCGGACCACGTGAAGAACAGCAAGCCCGATCCCGAGCCGCTGATCCTGGCGTGCAAGACCCTGGACCTGGACCCGGCCAGCGTGCTGTTCGTCGGCGACGACCTGCGCGACATCGAGTCCGGCCGCGACGCCGGCACCCGCACTGCGGCGGTGCGCTACGGCTATATTCATCCAGAGGACAACCCCAACAACTGGGGCGCCGACGTGGTGGTGGACCACCCGCTGGAACTGCGCAAGGTGATCGACAGCGCGCTGTGCGGCTGCTGAAGAACCAACAGTCATAGACGCCCGTGGGAGCGGGCTTGCCCCGCGAGGCTGCCCGCCCAGGCAATGATGGTGTCCGCCCTGACGCCATCGCGGGGCAAGCCCGCTCCCACGGAGCTATGCCATCAACAGGGAACCCGTTATGTTCGACTACACCGCCCGCCCCGACCTGCTCAAGGGCCGAATCATCCTGGTCACCGGCGCCGGCCGCGGCATCGGCGCCGCCGCCGCCAAGGCCTACGCCGGCCTGGGCGCCACCGTGCTGCTGCTGGGCAAGACCGAGGCCAACCTCAACGAGGTCTACGACCAGATCGAGGCCGCCGGCCATCCGCAACCAGTGGTGATCCCGTTCAACCTGGAAACCGCCCTGCCCCACCAGTACGACGAACTGGCGGTGATGATCGAGGAGCAGTTCGGTCGCCTCGACGGCCTGCTCAACAACGCCTCGATCATCGGCCCGCGCACGCCGCTGGAGCAGCTGTCGGGCGACAACTTCATGCGCGTGATGCACATCAACGTCGACGCCACCTTCATGCTGACCAGCACCCTGCTGCCGCTGCTCAAACTGTCGGAGGACGCCTCGGTGGTGTTCACCTCCAGCAGCGTCGGGCGCAAGGGCCGGGCCTACTGGGGCGCCTATGGCGTGTCGAAGTTCGCCACCGAGGGGCTGATGCAGACCCTGGCCGACGAGCTGGAAGGCGTGGCGCCGGTGCGCTCGAACAGCATCAACCCGGGCGCCACGCGCACGGCGATGCGCGCCCAGGCCTATCCGAGCGAGAATCCGCAGAACAACCCGCTGCCCGAGGACATCATGCCGGTGTACCTGTACCTGATGGGGCCGGACAGCAAGGATGTGAACGGGCAGGCGCTGAACGCGCAGTAAAACCCATCGCGGAGCAAGTCGCATCGGCGAACCGCCGCTCCCACATATGCTGCACGACAACTGTAGGAGCGGCCTTGTGCCGCGATAGGGCTGCGCAGCAGCCCCAGGATTTCAGCGTTGATGCAGTAAAGCTGGGGCTGCTGTGCAGCCCTATCGCGGCACAAGGCCGCTCCTACAGCGAACGTGCAAGTTCATTGAGTGTGCGGTTTGCCGGCGAATAGGCCTGCAAATCCAACGACTATCCTCAGCCCGCCGCCAATGCCGGGCGCAGACGCCCCTGCTGACGCCCTTCGAGCTGCATGCAACGCTCCAGGAACAGGAACATGCAGTCGTAGCTCTTGCAGATCGCCCGACGCAGCTCGGTACGCAGCCCCAGCGTCGGGCTCTCGCCTGCCAGGGTGCAGATGATCTCCAGCGCCTCCCACGGGTGCGCGTCATCGTACTGCGCATGCATCTTCAGCCACTTCATCGCGCGCTTGCGGGTGTCCTCGGGGAAACCCTGGGCGTAGGTGTCCTCGGCGCAGACCACCGCCGACCACTCGCCGGTGGCACCTTCGATGGCGTAATTGGTGGCCGCCATGGCGATGGCCAGCGACTCCGTGGCGCACACCCGCCAGCACCAGTCGTTGAGGCCATTGAGCTCTGGCGGCACCTCCTGGGACTGCAGCTCATGCAGATGGACGCCGTGCGCCTGGCACCAGTGCACCCAGTAGTCGGCATGGTTGAGCTCGACCCGGATGTTGCGCATCAGCCAGCGACGCGCCATGTCTTCGCCGGGGTGTCGGGCGTAGCGGGTCTTGGTCAGGTTGTGGGCCATGTAGAGGGAGAACTGCTCGACCACCGGCCAGCCGCCGATCAGGTACTGGCGGATGGTCGACTGCTTGAGCTGGCCATCGCGCAGTCGCTGGTAGAACTCATGCTCCACCACCCGGCGCTTGCTTTCGCGGCAATCCTCTATCAGTTGTTGGGCCCACTGCGGATAACTGGCCGGATCCATCAATGGTCCGATCCTTACGAACGCGTCGATCACTGTCAGCTCCTTGATTCCCTGTGATTTCCGGGCGTTGTTCAGCGAAAGGTCCCCGGCGCCCGGTGCAGAAGGGGCCTCGCGGCAATCCGTTGGCGCTGCAGGCTGTCGCAGGTGAAGACCTGCGGGCGTTCGATGAGGTATCCCTGGGCGTAGTCCACGCCGATCTCCTGCAAAGCCTGCTCGATCAGCGGCGTCTCGACGAACTCGGCAATGGTCCGCTTGCCCATGACGTGACCGATGTGATTAATCACTTCGACCATCGCCCGGTTGATCGGGTCATCGAGCATGTCTTTGACGAAACTTCCGTCGATCTTCAGGAAGTCTACAGGCAAATGCTTCAAATAGGCGAATGACGACATTCCGGCGCAGAAGTCGTCGAGGGAGAATCTGCAGCCCAGTCCTTTCAATTCATTGATGAATCGGATCGCGCTGCCCAGATTGGCGATGGCGCTGGTTTCGGTAATTTCAAAACAGATCAGCCGTGGCGGGATGTCGAACTCGCTGAACAGCCGTTGCAGGTACTCGAGGAACTTGTCGTCGCCGATGCTCGAGCCCGATAAATTGATGGCGCACATCGCCAAGGGCCCCTCCCGACCTTCGTCCAGGCACTGGCGGATTACCTGGAACACGCTGCGCACCACCCAACGGTCGAGCGCGGTCATCAGGCCATAGCGCTCCGCTGCGGGGATGAAACTGTCGGGCAGGATGGTGCGCCCGCTTTCGTCGTGCAGGCGCAGGAGAATCTCGATATGCCCGGGGCTCTCGTGGGGGTGCAGGGGGGCGATCTCCTGGGCGTAGAGGCAGAAGCGGTTTTCCTCCAGCGCCACGTGCAATCGCTGGATCCAGGCCATCTCGCCAAAGCGCATGGACAATTCGCTGTCGTCGGCGTGATACACCTGGACCCGGTTGCGGCCCTTCTCCTTGGCCATGTAGCAGGCCATGTCCGCCGCACGCAACGACGCCTCCAGGGTGCTGGGCACCTGGGCGATGTGCACCAGGCCGAGGCTGACCGTGGTCACGAAGGGGCGCCCCTTCCACACGAAATGCAGGCTCTGCACGGCCTGGCGTAACTGCTCGGCAATCCGCTCGGCCTGCTCCGGCGGGCAGTTCTCCAGGAGCACGCCGAACTCGTCGCCGCCCAGGCGCGCCAGGGTGTCACCCTCGCGCAGGCCCGACTGCAGTACCGCGCAGATATGCCGCAGCAGCTCGTCGCCGGCGGCATGGCCGCAGGTATCGTTGACCAGCTTGAACTGGTCGAGGTCGAGGAACATCAGCGAATGGCGCCCGGCCTGGCGGGCCAGGCCGTTGAGCGCCTGCTCCAGGCGGTATTCGAACTCGCGGCGGTTGGCCAGCCCGGTCAGGGCGTCGTGAGTGGCCTGCCAGGACAGGTTGGCGATGTACTGGCGCTCCTGGGTCATGTCGTGCAGCACCACCACGATGCCACTGACCTGCCCCTCTGTAAGAATGGGCGAGCCCACCAGGTTGACCGACACCGTACTGCCGTCCAGGCGCTGGATCAGCCGGGCATGCTCGGCGCCGCCCTTGAGGCTGCCGCTGAGCACCTGCTCGACCAGCGTCAGGCTGTCGCCCTCGGCATTCTCGTCCAACAGACTGAACAGCGCCGCCAGCGGCAGGCCCTGGGCCTGGACCGCCTGCCAGTGGGTCAACTGCTCGGCGGCCGGGTTCATGTAGCTGATGCAACCATCGACATCGGCGGTGATCACCGCATCGCCGATCGACTCCAGGGTGATCTGCGCCCGCTCCTTCTCCTCCTGCAGCGCGCTGGCGAACGCCTGGCGCTGAGCCAGCAGCTTGCTTGAACGCCGCCAGGCCATGGCGATCAGGAACAGCGCGGTGGCCAGGTTGGTCAGCATCAGCACCTTGAGCAGCATCCGCGAGCCTTCGCCCAGGGCATCGCTGAAGGCCTTGGCGGCGGGGGTCACGCCGTCATTGATGGCGACGATGCGCGCCTTCCAGTTGGCCACCTGGTGCGGGTCGATCACGCCGCCGGCGAAGCCTTCGCGCATCTGCTGGGCCAGCACGTCGAGCTGACGCAGGTAATCGTCACCGATGTCCCAGTAATCGATGGCGGTTTCCATATAGCTGATATGCCGGAAATTGCGATAGAACCAGATGATCCGGGCGACGTCCTCGGGATGGTTGCCACCCTGCAGCACACCCTGGCGCGCTGCTTCCAGGTCCGGTTCAGGTCGGTCCAGGGCCAGGCGCAGGTTGTGATCGCCCTGGGGTACCAGGATCGCCCGGCGGTAGCGGGCATAGGTCAGCGGATCGCGGTCGTCGGCGTAGAGGTTGAGGTAATAGATGGCGTCCTTCTGTGCCTTGGACCACAGGCTCTCGCCCGCCACGTAGGCGCGCACGGCGGACAATGCATAAAGGCTCAGACTGCCCAGCAGTACCTGGAAAACCACAACGGCGACGAAGGGCCAGATGATACCCAGCAGCCTTGGCGCTTCGAGAGTCCGATTTCCCTTCATGTAATCCCTGTCATGGCGGCAGATAAGGCACGAATCGACCTAGACAAGCACAGCGTAGGCCATTTGCCATGCCTGTGGCGTGGTTTTTGATGACGGGGAAAGGGGCGCAGCACCTGTAGGAGCGGCCTTGTGCCGCGAAAGGGCTGCGCAGCAGCCCCACAAGATCGCCGGGGGCCGCTCTGCGGCCCTTTCGCGGCACGAGGCCGCTCCTACATGGACGTAGGTGGCTCAGGTCTGCTGCAGGTGACCGTAAAGCTTGGCGTACAGGCCGCCCTCGGCGATCAATTGCTGGTGGCCGCCGTCCTCGGCCACATGGCCGCCGTCGAACACCAGCACGCGGTCGGCCTGCTTCACCGCCGACAGGCGGTGGGCGATGATCAGCGTGGTGCGGCCGCTGAGGAAGCGCGCCAGGGCCAGGTGCAGGTTGTACTCGGTGGCGGCGTCCAGCGCCGAGGTGGCCTCGTCGAGGATGACCACCTTGGGCTCGGCCAGCACCATGCGGGCGATCGCCAGGCGCTGGCGCTGGCCGCCGGACAGGCGCACGCCGGAGCGCCCGACGATGCTGTCCAGGCCCTGGGGCAGCGCGGCGATGGTGCCGTCCAACTGGGCGATGCGCAGCGCCTGCCAGCAGGCATCGTCGCTGCAATCGCGGCCCATGGTCAGGTTGGCGCGCACGCTGTCGTTGAACAGCGACGGATGCTGCAGCACCACCGCGACGTTCTCGCGCAGGGTCTCCAGGCCGATCTCCTGCAGGCTGGAGCCGCCGAAGCGGATGGTCCCGGCCTGGGCGCTGTACAAACCCAGCAGCAGTTGCACCAGGGTGCTCTTGCCACCGCCGCTGGCGCCGACGATGGCAACCTTCTCGCCCGGGGCGATGGACAGGTTCAGCTGATCCAGCACCGGCTCGTCGGCGTAGGCGAAGCGCAGGTCGCGCACCTCGATGCCGACCGTCTCGCGCCCGGCGAACGGGTCGCTGCCCGCGGGGTACTGCGGCTCGTCGGCCCGCGCCAGCAGCTCGTTCAAGCGGCTCAGCGCGCCTCCGGCGGCGTAGTAGGCATATTGCAGGTTCAGCAACTGCTCCACCGGGCCGATCATGAACCACAGGTAGCTGAACACCGCCAGCATCTGGCCGATCGACAAGTCGGAGAACAACACGGTGAGCATCGCCGCGGCACGGAAGATGTCGATGCCGAACTGGAACAACAGGCCACTGGCCCGGCCACTGGCATCGCTCTTCCACTGCGAGGCCACCGCGTAGTCGCGCACCTCGCGGGCACGCAGGCCAAGGCGACCGAGGAAATAGCCCTGGCGGTTGCCGGCACGGATTTCCTGGATCGCATCGAGGGTCTCGGTCAGCGCCTGGGTGAAGCGCGCGGTGCTGTCGTTCTCGAGTTTCTTCAGGTGCTTGACGCGCTTGCCCAACTGCACGGTGAAGAAGATCACCAGCGGGTTGAACAGCAGGATCAGCAGCGCCAGCTGCCAGTGCATCCAGATCAGGATGGCGGCGGTGCCGGTCAGCGTCAGCACCGCCACCAGGAAGCGGCTCAGGGTTTCGCCGACGAACTTGTCGAGGGTGTCCAGGTCGGTGACCAGGTGGGTGGTCACCGTACCGCTGCCCAGGCTTTCATATTCCTTGAGCGAAATGCGCTTGAGCCGCTCGATCAGGCGGATACGCAGGCGGTAGACGATGTCCTTGGCCAGGCCGGCGAACAGCTTGGCCTGGACCACGTTGAACGCCAGCGCCGCCAGGCGCAGGCCCAAGGTGGCGCAGAGCATCAGGCCGATATAGCCCGCGGCCACCTGCCAGCCAGCGGGCAGGAAGTTGTTCATCCACTTAAGCGCGGCGTCACCATGGCCCAGCAGCACTTCGTCCACCAGCAGCGGCAGCAGCAACGGGATCGGCACACTGCACAGGGCGGCGAGCACGGCTACCAGGTTGGCAGTCCACAAAGCCTTCTTGTGGTGCAGGGCCAGGCGGCGGATTTCCGCCCAGCTCAGGCGATCAGGCACAGCGGGGGACTTCCCTGGCACAGGGTCTGGCGACCCTGGCAGGTCAAGCACAGGCGGCCTGCTGCAGCCAGCGGCCGAGCAGCGACTGCAGGCTGTCCAGCGACTGGTAGCCGTTGGTCAGCAGGGCCAGCTGACCATTGCGCTCGGCCAGCAGCGTGGGGAAACCGGCAATGCCCAGGTCCTGTACCCAGCCGAAGTCGGCGCTGGTGGCGGCGCGGGTATCGGCATTGGTGAAGCACTGCGAGAACTGCTCGCGGTCGAAACCGGCCTGTTCGGCCAGCTCCACCAGCTGCGGGGCGCGGGTGACATCCAGCCCCTGCTCGTAGAACGAGCGCTGGATCAGCTTGAGCAGCGTCCAGGCCCGCTTGTCGTCCAGCTCACGCGCCGCGACCAATGCGCGGCACGCAGGCTCGGTGTCGTAAACAAAGCCGTCGGGCATCGCGCCGTCGAAGCGGAACGGCTGCCCGGTGGCGTCATGCACCGCCTGCCAGTGCTCGAGGATGTACTTGCGGGTCGAGGCATCCAGGGCGCTGCCGCCGCTGCGCAGGCCACCGGGCACCAGGCGGGTGACGACACCCGCCTCACGCGCCTGGGCGATCAGCGCCTCGGCCACCGGGGCGAAACCCCAGCACCAGGAACACATCGGGTCCATCACATAGAGCAGGCGTGCGGACATGCATCAGGCCTCGGCTTTGCAGTTGTAGCCGATCGGGTGTGGCTGGTTGCGCGCCTTGGCCAGTTCGATCTGCTTCTGGCGGTCGATGGCGCTGCGCCGGGTCTTCTCGCTCAGGCTGTCCCAGCAATGCGGGCAGCTCACGCCTGGCGAATAGTGTTCCGACTCCCGGTCCTTCACGTCGATCGGGTGGCGGCAGGCATGGCACTGGTCGTACTCGCCCTCGCTCAGGTCGTGACGCACGGTGACCCGGTTGTCGAAGACGAAGCAGTCGCCGTCCCAGAGGCTTTCTTCCTGGGCTACTTCCTCGAAGTATTTCAGGATGCCGCCCTTAAGATGATAGACGGCTTCATAGCCCTCACCGAGCATGTAGCTGGAGGCCTTCTCGCAGCGGATGCCACCGGTGCAGAACATGGCGACCTTCTTGTGCTTGCTCGGGTCGAAGTTGGCCTTGATGTAGTCGGGAAACTCGCGGAAGGTCTCGGTCTTCGGGTCGATGGCGCCCTTGAAGGTGCCGATGGCCACTTCGTAGTCGTTGCGGGTGTCGATCAGCAGCACTTCCGGGTCGCTGATCAAGGCGTTCCAGTCTTTCGGATCGACGTAGGTGCCGACCGCCTTGTTCGGGTCCACGCCCGGCACGCCGAGGGTGACGATCTCTTTCTTGAGCTTGACCTTGGTACGGTAGAACGGCTGCTCGTCGCAATACGACTCTTTGTGGTCGACATCCACCAGGCGTGGGTCGCTGCGCAGCCAGGCCAGCAGCGCGTCGATGCCTTCACGGGTGGCCGAGACCGTGCCGTTGATGCCTTCGTTAGCCAGCAGCAGGGTGCCTTTGACGCCGTTGTCGGCCATGGCCTTGAGCAGCGGCTCGCGCAGTTCGACGTAGTCTTCCAGGGTGACGAACTTGTACAGCGCCGCCACGACGATCGGTTGGGTCATGAATCTGAAACTCCTGGTGGTTGCCCTCGTAAGGGGCGGACCGGGTTTGACATAAAAAGCATGGGGGCGCTTTGCGCCCCTTTCGCGGCACAAGGCCGCTCCTACAGGGAACTGCATACTCCTGTAGGAGCGGCCTTGTGCCGCGAAAGGGCTGCAAAGCAGCCCCCGGATTTTGCGAGATTGTACCAGAACGACGGAAAGGATTCAGTGCCCGCCGCCGGCGCACACCGGCGAGGCTGGCGCCGCGCCGACTGCCGCCCATTCCTCGGGCGTGTAGGTGTGGATCGCCAGGGCGTGGATCTCGCCCATCAGCTCACCCATGGTGGCGTAGACCTTCTGGTGGCGCTTGACGCTATTCAGCCCGGCGAACTGCTCGCTGACCAGCACCGCCTTGTAGTGCGTTTCCTGGCCACGGCTGTGCATGTGGCTTTCGTTGCGCACTTCGAGGTGGTCGGTGCCCAGCGGCGCCAGCTGCTGTTCGATGCGTTGCTGCATGTTCATCGCGTCAGGCTCACTTCTTCGCCGGAGCGGCTGCCTTGCCGGCGCTCGGGTCGAGTTCCTTGGTCATGTCGTCGAGCAGCTTGTTGACCACCGGCACCGCCGGTTCCAGGCTCTGCTGGGTCAGCTGGGCCGACTGCTGGGTGACCTTGGGCATCTCGCGCAGGACTTTCTTGCCCAGCGGCGACTCGTAGAACTTGACCAGGTCGTTCAGCTCGGCCTCGGTGAAGGTCGCGGTGTACAGGTCGACCATCTTCGGCTTGAGCTTCTTCCAGCCGATGGCGTTGTCCAGGGCGGCGTTGGCCTTGGCCTGATAGCTGTCGAGCACGGTTTTCTTGGCAGCCGGCGCCTTGGTCTGTTCGAAACGCTGGGCGAACATCTGCTGGACCTGCATGTACACCGGGGTGCCCAGCTTGTCGGCATTGGCCAGGGTCAGGAATTTCTCGGCGGCGGCATTGTGGCTCGCGGTGGCGGCGAGTACCTGGCCGCTGGCGCAGGCCAGGGCAACGGCGGCAAAGAGGACACGAAGACGGGTCATTGCATTTCCTTCAAGAAAGGGAGGCGAGTACCTCAGGGTAGAGCATTCTGCGCCGTGATGGCGAAGTGCTCAAGTGGCACGACGAGCGACTGAACCGCTGTGTCGAATCAGGGCCTAAACTGCGATTTCTGACTACAAAGGAGTGAGCGCAGCATGAGCCGTATCGAGACAGACAGCCTGGGCCCGGTCGAAGTTCCAGAGGACGCCTACTGGGGTGCGCAGACCCAGCGTTCGCTGATCAACTTCGCCATCGGCAAGGAGCGCATGCCGCTGGCGGTGCTGCACGCCCTGGCGCTGGTCAAGAAAGCCGCTGCCCGGGTCAACGACCGCAACGGCGACCTGCCCGCCGACATCGCCCGGCTGATCGAGCAGGCCGCCGACGAAGTGCTTGCCGGCGACCACGACGAGCAGTTCCCGCTGGTGGTGTGGCAGACCGGCAGCGGCACCCAGAGCAACATGAACGTCAACGAGGTGATCGCCGGACGCGCCAACGAACTGGCCGGCAAGGGTCGCGGCGGCAAGCTGCCGGTGCACCCCAACGATCACGTCAACCGCTCACAGAGCTCCAACGACTGCTTCCCCACCGCCATGCACATCGCCGCCGTCCAGGCCGTGCATGAACGACTGCTGCCGGCGATCACCGAGCTGTCGGGGGGGCTGGCCGAACTGTCGGCGCGCCACACGCACCTGGTCAAGACCGGGCGCACGCACATGATGGACGCGACGCCGATCACCTTCGGCCAGGAGGTCTCGGCCTTCGTCGCCCAGCTCGACTACGCCCAGCGCGCCATCCGCGCGACGCTGCCGGCGGTCTGCGAGCTGGCCCAGGGCGGCACCGCCGTGGGTACCGGCCTCAACGCCCCGCACGGTTTCGCCGAAGCCATAGCCGCGGAGCTGGCGGCGCTGTCCGGCCTGCCGTTCGTCACCGCGCCGAACAAGTTCGCCGCCCTCGCCGGACACGAGCCGCTGACCAGCCTGGCCGGCGCGCTGAAGACCCTGGCCGTGGCCCTGATGAAGATCGCCAACGACCTGCGCCTGCTGGGCTCCGGCCCGCGCGCGGGGCTTGCCGAGGTGCGCCTGCCGGCCAACGAGCCGGGCAGCTCGATCATGCCCGGCAAGGTCAACCCGACCCAGTGCGAGGCACTGTCGATGCTGGCCTGCCAGGTGCTGGGCAACGACGCGGCGATCGGCTTTGCCGCAAGCCAGGGCCATCTGCAGCTGAACGTGTTCAAGCCGGTGATCATCCACAACCTGCTGCAGTCGATCGAGCTGCTGGCCGATGGCTGTCGCAACTTCCAGCAGCACTGCGTGGCCGGCATCGAGCCGGATGCCGGGCAGATGGCCGCGCACCTGGAGCGCGGGCTGATGCTGGTGACGGCGCTGAACCCGCACATCGGCTATGACAAGGCGGCGGAAATCGCCAAGAAGGCCTACAGCGAGGGCAAGACCCTGCGCGAAGCGGCGCTGGAGCTGAAGTACCTGACCAATGAGCAGTTCGACCAGTGGGTAAGGCCGGAGAACATGCTGGCGCCTGGCGGGAAAGGCTGACTCATCACCTGTAGGAGCGGCCTTGTGCCGCGAAAGGGCTGCGCAGCAGCCCCAGGATTCGGCATTTAATACAAAGATCGCCGGGGCTGCTGCGCAGCCCTTTCGCGGCACAAGGCCGCTCCTACAGGTACCGCGAGGGTTATTGAGCCTGGCTCTTCGCTCTCCACCCCGCGATCAGCGACGGCCCCAACGCCACCAATGCCGACCCCAGCACCACCGTCACCGCCCCGACATAGCCCAGGCCATTGATCTGCTCGGCATGCACGTAATCCGGCCACAGCCAGGCCGCCAGCGCCACCGCGACGAACGTCACCAGCGGCGTCAGTGCCAGGGTCGCGCTGACCCGCGAGGCCTCCCAATGTGCCAGCGCCTCGGCGAACGCGCCATAGGCCACCAGCGTGTTCAGGCAGCAGGCCAGCAGCAACCAGCCCTGCAACGGGCTGAGCTGCAACACCTCCAGCGGATGCACCCAGGGCGTGAGCAGCAGTGCGCAGCACAGGTAGATCACCATCATCACCTGCTGCGAGTTCCACACCGTCAGCAGTTGCTTCTGGCTCAAGGCATAGAACACCCAGATGCTGGTCGCCAGGATAATGGTCAGCACGCCGGTGGTGTAGGTGCCAAGTGATGTGAGCAGCTCTTCCAGGCGCTGGTTGAAGAACAGCCCGAATCCCGCCAGCAGCACCAGCAGGCCCAGGCCCTGCCCCAGGCTGAAACGCTCCTTGAACACGAACACGCTGGCCACCAGCAACAGCACCGGCCCCAGCTGCACGACCAGTTGCGCGGTGCCGGGGCTGAGCAGGTTGAGGCCGACCAGGTACAGCACATAGTTGCCGACCAGGCCGGCCACCGCGACGGCCACCAGGCCCTTGCCCTTCATTCCAAGACGACTGAACGACGGCAGCCGCCGATTGGCCGCCAGCCAGGCGAACAACAGGCCGCCGGAAACGCTCAGGCGGTACCAGGTGACGGTTACCGGGTCCATCACCTGCAGCACCTGCTTGAGCTTGATCGGCAGGATGCCCCAGAGCAACGCGGTCAACAGCGCCAGCAGAAGGCCCTGGACCCAGCGTCCGGAAGAAATGTGCATGGTGTCCTCGAGTCGAGCCTTGGTGGGGGAAGGTGCAGTCTACGGGCTTGGCGGGGAACGTGTGGCGGGAAAAGATTTCATCAGGTCATTCCCTGGATGCATGCTTAATGCGTGGGCGGGCTTTCGTAGGAGCGGGCTTGCCCCGCGATTGCAGGCTCGGCCCTATCGCGGGGCAAGCCCGCTCCCACGAACTCGCTTACTTCTTGTCCTTGGCGAACGCCGCCTCCAGTGCCTGGTTGATCGTGCGCAGCACCTTCACCCGCGCCCAGCGCTTGTCGTTGGCCTCCACCAGGGTCCACGGCGCGATCTCGGTGCTGGTGCGGTCGACCATGTCGCCCACCGCCTCGGAATAGACGTCCCACTTGTCGCGGTTGCGCCAGTCCTCCTCGGTGATCTTGTAGCGCTTGAACGGGATCTGCTCACGCTCCTCGAAGCGCTCCAGCTGGGTCTGCTGGTCGATGGCCAGCCAGAACTTGACCACCACCACCCCGGCGTTGCTCAACTGCTCCTCGAAGTCATTGATCTCGCCATAGGCGCGCATCCAGTCCGCCGGGCTGCAGAAGCCCTCGACCCGCTCCACCAGCACCCGGCCATACCAGGAGCGGTCGAAGATGGTGAACTTGCCCCGCGCCGGAATGTGTCGCCAGAACCGCCACAGGTATGGCTGGGCACGCTCTTCCTCGGTGGGCGCGGCGATTGGCACAATGCGGTACTGGCGCGGATCCAGCGCCGCCGCCACGCGGCGGATCGCCCCGCCCTTGCCGGCCGCGTCGTTGCCTTCGAACACCGCCACCAGGGCGTGGCGGCGCATGCGCTTGTCGCGCAGCAGACCGGCCAGGCGCGCCTGTTCGGTGACCAGCTGTTCCTGGTAGTCGTGCTTGTCCAGGCGCAGGGTCATGTCCAGGGCGCCGAGCAGGCTCTTCTGGTCGATGCTGCGCCCCAGCGGCGTGACGTTACCCTGATGCTTGCCCTTGGGGTTGTTGGCCAGGGCGGCCTGCAGGCCCTCCAGCAGGATGCGCCCGACTGCCAGGCTGCGGTAGTGCGGGTCGACGCCCTCGATCACATGCCAGGGCGCGTAGTCGCGGCTGGTGCGGCGCAGCACACGCTCGCCGAAACGCACGAAACGGTCGTAGGTTTCCGACTGCTGCCAGTCCAGCGGGCTGATGCGCCAGTTGTGCAGCGGATCTTCCTTGAGCGCCTTGAGTCGCGCCTTCATCTGCTTCTTGGACAGGTGGAACCAGAACTTGATGATCAGCGCGCCTTCGTCGCAGAGCATCTGCTCCAGGCGCTCGGCGCCGGCGATGGCCTGGTCGAGCACGGCATCCTTGAACTGGCCGTGCACGCGGCCTTCGAGCATCTGGCTGTACCAGTTGCCGAAAAACACGCCCATCCGCCCTTTCGGCGGCAACGCCCGCCAGTAGCGCCAGGCCGGTGGCCGGGCCAGTTCCTCGTCGGTCTGCTGGTCGAAGGTGCGCACTTCGATCAGTCGCGGGTCCATCCACTCGTTGAGCAGCTTGACCGTCTCGCCCTTGCCGGCGCCCTCGATGCCGTTGATCAGCACGATCACCGGGAAGCGCGCCTGCTGCTTGAGTTCGTACTGGGCTTCGAGCAGCGCCTCGCGCAGGGCGGGGACTTCTGCTTCGTAGGTGTCCTTGTCGATGCTGTGACCGATTTCGGCGGATTCGAACATGGAGGGCTCCTTCAATGGATAAGCAAGATTAGCGGATTTGCGCCATCCGTATCGATCCTGTCGCGCCTTGCGATAAGACCGGCACTCGCCGCTCGGATCGCTTAAAATCCGTCATCCGCTGCAACCGAGCCGACCATGTCCGACACCACCCTCCCCCTGCACGCCCAGATCGACTGGGACGACCAGGGCCGCCCCCACTCCCGGCAATACGACGATGTCTATTTCGCCGTCAACGAAGGCATCGACGAGACCCTGCACGTGTTCATCGAGCAGAACCACCTGCGCCAGCGCTTCGCCGAGCTGGCGCCGCGGGACTGCCTGGTGATCGGGGAAACGGGCTTTGGCACCGGCATGAATTTCTTCTGCGCCTGGCAGCTGTTCGCCGAGCTGGCCCACGCCGAGGCGCGCCTGCACTTCGTCAGCGTGGAAAAGTACCCCCTGAGCCGCGACGACCTGGAGCGCGCCATGCAACTGTGGCCGGCGCTGGCGGCCTTCACCCGGCCCCTGCTCGATCAGTACGTGGCGATCCATCCGGGTTTCCAGCAACTGAGCCTCGATGACGGCCGCGTCACCCTCACGCTGATGATCGGCGATGCGCTGGCGCAACTGCCGCAACTGGACGCGTGCATCGACGCCTGGTTTCTCGACGGCTTCGCCCCGGCGAAGAACCCCGACATGTGGACGCCGGAGCTGTTCGCCCAGTTGGCGCGGCTATCGCACCCCGGCACCACCCTCGGCACCTTCACCACCACCGGCTGGGTCCGCCGCTCGCTGATCGAGGCCGGCTTCACCATGAAGAAGGTGCCCGGTATCGGCAAGAAGTGGGAGGTGATGCATGGCGTCTACAGCGGCGCGCCAGCCGCCCCCGCGGCGCCCTGGTACGCACGCCCGGCGCCCTTGCCGGGGCCACGCGAGGCGCTGGTGATCGGTGCCGGCCTGGCGGGCAGCGCCACGGCGCGCAGCCTGGCGGCCCGGGGTTGGCAGGTCAGCGTGCTGGAGCGTCACGACGGGCCGGCCCAGGAGGCCTCGGGCAATCCCCAGGGCGTGCTGTATCTCAAACTGTCCGCCCATGGCACCGCCCTGTCGCAGATGATCCTTTCCGGCTTCGGTTACACCCGTCGCTGGCTCGAGCACCTGCAACGTGGCCAGGACTGGGATGCCTGCGGTGTGCTGCAACTGGCCTTCGACAACAAGGAAGGCGAACGCCAGGCCAAGCTGGCGACCGCCTTCGACAACAGCCTGCTGCGCCAGCTCGACCGCGAACAGGCCGAAGCCGTGGCAGGCGTGGCGCTGGCCAGCGGCGGCCTGTTCTACCCCGAGGGTGGCTGGGTGCACCCGCCGGCGCTGTGCCAGGCGCAGCTGGACCATCCGCGCATCCGCCTGCTCGGCCATGCCAACGTCATCGCGCTGCGCAAGGCCGACGGTCTGTGGCAGGCCTGGGACGGCGAGCGCCTGCTGGCCAGTGCGCCGCTGGTGGTGCTGGCCGGGGCTGCCGATGTCCGTGACTTCCCGGCTTGCGCCGGGTTGCCGCTCAAGCGCATTCGCGGGCAGATCACCCGCCTGCCGGCCACCGTGGCCAGCCAGGAACTACGCACGGTGGTCTGCGCCGACGGCTACGTCGCGCCACCTCGCGGCGATGAGCACACCCTGGGCGCCAGCTTCGACTTCCACAGCGAGGACCTGGCGCCGACCGTGGCCGAGCACCAGGGCAACCTGGCGCTACTGGATGATATTTCCGCAGACCTGGCCACCCGCCTGCGCACCGCCGAGCTGGATCCGGCGCAACTACAGGGTCGGGCAGCGTTCCGTTGCACCAGCCCGGACTACCTGCCCATCATCGGGCCGCTGGCCGATGTCGAGGCGTTCAACCAGGCCTACGCCATGTTGGCCAAGGATGCGCGACAGGTGCCCGATGTGGCCTGTCAGTGGCTGGAGGGGCTGTATGTGAACAGTGGGCATGGGTCGCGGGGATTGATTACTGCACCGCTGTCCGGGGAGCTGATTGCGGCGTGGGTCAGTGGTGAACCATTGCCGGTGCCCCGAGCCGTGGCCGAGGCCTGCCACCCGAACAGGTTCGCGTTGCGCCGGTTGATTCGCGGTAAATAGCCAGATCGCCGGGGGCGCTTTGCGCCCCTTTCCGGCCGGTCCGACGCCTCGGCAAGGCCGCTCCTACACAGGCGACCGCGATCTCCTGTAGGAGCGGCCTCGTGCCGCGAAAGGACCGCACAGCGGTCCCAGTCCCCGACAACCACATATAACAGATTGATCTAAAACTCTCACAAGCTACCCCGGTCCCTACCTAAGTGCCCACCTTCGCGGCACACCTCCCCAACGGCAAAACCGGTAAGGACTTATGTGCGGATTAGCAGGAGAGTTACGTTTCACCCCCATCGACCAAGCCCCACGCCCGGCGGACCTCGCCGCGGTGGAGCGCATCACCCACCACCTGGCGCCCCGCGGCCCCGACGCCTGGGGCTTCCATAGCCAGGGCGCGATTGCCCTCGGCCATCGGCGCCTGAAGATCATGGACCTGTCCGACGGCTCGGCCCAGCCCATGGTCGACAGCACCCTGGGCCTGGCCCTGGCCTTCAACGGCGCCATCTACAACTTCCCCGAACTGCGCGAGGAACTGCAGGCCCTGGGCTACAGCTTCTGGTCCGACGGCGACACCGAAGTGCTGCTCAAGGGCTACCACGCCTGGGGCGCGGCGCTGCTGCCCAAGCTCAACGGCATGTTCGCCCTGGCCATCTGGGAGCGCGACAACCAGCGCCTGTTCCTGGCCCGCGACCGTCTGGGCGTCAAGCCTCTGTACCTGTCGCGCAACGGCGAGCGCCTGCGCTTCGCCTCGACCCTGCCGGCACTGCTCAAGGGCGGCGATATCGACCCGGTGATCGACCCGGTGGCACTGAACCACTACCTGAACTTCCACGCCGTGGTACCGGCGCCACGCACCCTGCTGGCCAATGTGCAGAAGCTCGAGCCCGGCACCTGGATGCGCATCGACCGCCATGGCGAGGTCGAACGCCAGACCTGGTGGCAACTGCACTACGGCCCGAACCCGGACGAGCGCGAGCTCGACCTGGAGGGCTGGACCAGCCGCGTGCTCGACGCCACCCGCGACGCCGTGGCGATCCGCCAGCGCGCCGCGGTGGACGTCGGCGTGCTGCTCTCCGGCGGCGTCGACTCCAGCCTGCTGGTCGGCCTGCTGCGCGAGGCCGGGGTGGACGACCTGTCGACCTTCTCCATCGGTTTCGAGGACGCTGGCGGCGAGCGCGGCGACGAGTTCCAGTACTCCGACCTGATCGCCAGGCACTACCACACCCGCCACCACAAGCTGCGCATTGCCGAGCACGAGATCATCGAGCAGTTGCCGGCGGCCTTCCGTGCCATGAGCGAGCCGATGGTCAGCCACGACTGCATCGCCTTCTACCTGCTCTCGCGGGAAGTGGCCAAGCACTGCAAGGGCGTGCAGAGCGGCCAGGGCGCCGACGAGCTGTTCGCCGGCTACCACTGGTACCCGCAGGTGGACGGTGCCGAGGATGCCTTTGGCGCCTATCGCGAGGCGTTCTTCGACCGCAGCCACGCCGAATACCGCGCCACCGTGCAGGCGCCGTGGCGCCTGGACAACGACGCGGCCGGCGACTTCGTCCGCGAACACTTCGCCCGCCCCGGCGCGCCGGACGCGGTGGACAAGGCCCTGCGCCTGGACAGCACGGTGATGTTGGTGGACGACCCGGTCAAGCGGGTGGACAACATGACCATGGCCTGGGGCCTGGAGGCGCGCACGCCGTTCCTCGACTACCGCCTGGTGGAGCTGTCGGCGCGCATTCCGGCACGCTTCAAGCTGCCCGACGGCGGCAAGCAGGTGCTCAAGCAGGCGGCGCGCCGGGTCATCCCCCATGAGGTGATCGACCGCAAGAAGGGCTACTTCCCGGTTCCCGGCCTCAAGCACCTGCAAGGCGCCACCCTGGACTGGGTGCGCGAGCTGCTGACCGACCCCAGCCAGGATCGCGGGCTGTTCGACCCGGCCATGCTCGACCGCCTGCTGAGCAACCCCCACGGCCAGCTAACCCCGCTGCGCGGCTCCAAGCTGTGGCAGTTGGCGGCCCTGAACCTGTGGCTCAGCGAACAAGGAATCTGACCGATGAAAGCCCACGAGATCGCCTATGGCCAGCGCCTGCTGCGCGGCCAGGCGCCGTCCTACGAGCGCTTGCAGGCACGCCTGGCCGGCGACGGCAGCGACCCCCACGACCAGCCGCGAGCCGTGCATTGCGGCTGGGGGCGGCTGCTGATCGGGCATACCTACCCCGATCCGCTCAGCCTGGCCGAAGCGCTGCTGCAAGAGCAGGCCGGCGAGCGCGACATCGCCCTGTACGTCGCCGCCCCGCAGCAGGTACTGGCCCAGGCGCCGCAACAGCTGTTCCTTGACCCGTCGGATACCCTGCGCCTGTGGTTCACCGACTACCGGCCGGCGCGGCGCGTGTTTCGCGGCTTTCGCATTCGGCGGGCGCAAGGACCGGCGGACTGGCAGGCGATCAATGCGCTGTACCAGGCCCGCGGCATGCTGCCGGTCGACCCCGAACTGCTCACCCCACGCCACCTCGGCGGGCCGGTGTACTGGCTGGCCGAGGACGAAGACAGCCACGCGGTGATCGGCAGCGTCATGGGCCTGGACCACAGCAAGGCCTTCGACGACCCCGAGCACGGCTGTAGCCTTTGGTGCCTGGCGGTGGACCCGCACTGTACCCGCCCTGGCGTCGGCGAAGTGCTGGTGCGCCACCTGATCGAGCACTTCATGAGCCGCGGCCTGGCCTGCCTCGACCTGTCGGTGCTGCACGACAACCGCCAGGCCAAGCGGCTGTACAAGAAGCTTGGTTTGCGCACCCTGCCGACCTTCGCCATCAAGCGCAAGAACGGCATCAACCAGCCGCTGTTCCTCGGCCCCGGTCCCGAGGCCGGGCTCAACCCCTATGCACGGATCATTGTCGACGAGGCGCTGCGCCGGGGCATCGAGGTGCAGGTGGAGGACGCGGGTGTAGGGCTGTTCACCCTGACCCTGGGCGGACGGCGCATCCGCTGTCGGGAATCGTTGAGCGACCTGACCAGCGCCGTGACCATGACCCTCTGCCAGGACAAGCGTCTGACCCGCCAAGCCCTGTACAACGCGGGTCTGCAGGTACCGGCGCAGCAACTGGCGGGCAATGCCGATGACAACCAGGCATTCCTCGACGAGCACGACACGGTGGTGGTCAAGCCGGTGGATGGAGAGCAGGGCCAGGGGGTGGCGGTCAATATCACCACGCTTGAAGCGCTGAGCCATGCCGTGGAACAGGCCCGCGTCTTCGACAGCCGCGTGCTGCTGGAGAGTTTCCATGCAGGCGTCGACCTGCGCATCGTGGTGATCGGCTACGAGGTGGTGGCGGCTGCAATCCGCCATCCGGCCCAGGTGATCGGCGACGGCAAGCACAGCCTCCGTGCGCTGATCGAAGCCCAGAGCCGGCGCCGCCAGGTGGCCACCGGCGGCGAGAGCCGCATTCCACTGGACGAAGAGACCGAGCGCACGCTCAAGGACGCGGGGCTGGGCTACGACGACATCCTGCCCGCCGGGCAACGCCTGGCCGTGCGCCGCACCGCCAACCTGCACACCGGCGGCACCCTGGAGGATGTCACCGCGCGCCTGCACCCGGTACTGGCCGATGCCGCCGTGCGCGCCGCCCGCGCCCTGGAGATCCCGGTGGTGGGCCTGGATTTGATGGTCCGCGATGCCGAACATCCGGACTACGTGATCATCGAGGCCAACGAGCGTGCGGGATTGGCCAATCATGAACCGCAGCCTACGGCCGAGCGCTTTGTCGATTTGTTGTTCCCACATAGCCGACCTGTGGCCTGACAACCCCTCGTTATTTGTAGGAGCGGCCTTGTGCCGCGAAAGGGGTGCGAAGCGCCCCCAGGATTTCAGCTTCGCTGCATCTATCGCCGGGCCCGCTTTGCGGGCCTTTCGCGGCACAAGGCCGCTCCTACAAAGGCCTTGCCCGCAGTTTGGAAATTTCACCCCGACCGGAGACCTGGACATGTCCGAACGACTCCCCGAACCCGATCTCGACTACCTCAAACGTGTGCTGCTGGAGATGCTCGCCATCCCCAGCCCCACCGGCTTCACCGACACCATCGTGCGCTATGTCGCCGAGCGCCTGGACGAACTGGGCATCCCCTTCGAGCTGACCCGTCGCGGCACCATACGCGCCACGCTGAAGGGCCGCCAGAACTCGCCCGACCGCGCCGTCTCGGCGCACCTGGACACCATCGGCGCCAGCGTGCGCCAGTTGCAGGACAACGGTCGCCTGGCCCTGGCACCGGTGGGTTGCTGGTCGAGCCGCTTCGCCGAGGGCAGCCGGGTCAGTGTGTTCACCGATACCGGCGTGTACCGCGGCAGCGTGTTGCCACTGATGGCCAGCGGGCACGCCTTCAACACCGCCATCGACCAGATGCCGATCAGCTGGGAACACGTTGAAGTGCGCCTGGACGCCTACTGCGCCACCCGCGCCGATTGCGAGGCGCTGGGGATCGCCATCGGTGACTGCGTTGCCTTCGATCCGCTGCCGGAGTTCACCGAAAGCGGCCATATCAGCGCCCGCCACCTGGACGACAAGGCCGGCGTGGCGGCCTTGCTGGCGGCGCTCAAGGCCGTGGTGCAAAGCGGCCGTCAGCCACTGATCGACTGCCACCCCTTGTTTACCATCACCGAGGAGACCGGCTCGGGCGCCGCGGCCGCCCTGCCCTGGGACGTCAGCGAATTCGTCGGCATCGACATCGCCCCGGTGGCGCCGGGGCAGGCGTCCAGCGAGCACGCGGTGAGCGTGGCCATGCAGGATTCGTCCGGTCCCTACGACTATCACCTGTCGCGCCACTTGCTGAAGCTGGCCGGCGATGCTGATTTGCCGGTACGCCGCGACCTGTTCCGCTACTACTTCAGCGACGCCCACTCGGCGGTGACCGCCGGGCACGATATCCGCACCGCCCTGGTGGCCTTCGGCTGTGATGCCACCCATGGCTACGAGCGCACCCATATCGACAGCCTGGCGGCGCTCAGCCGGCTGCTCGGCGCCTACCTGCTCAGCCCGCCGGTGTTCGCCAGCGACTCGCAGCCGGCCAATGCCTCACTGGAGCGCTTCAGCCACCAGCTGGAACACGACGCGCAGATGGAAAGCGATACCCGGGTGCCGGCGGTGGACAGCCTGGTGGGCAACAAAGGCTAAGCTCAAACGCCTATCCCTGTAGGAGCGGCCTTGCGCCGCGAACGGGTCGCGTAGCGGCCCCTGGATCAAAGATCGCCGGGGCCGCTTTGCGGCCCGTTCGCGGCACAAGGCCGCTCCTACAAGGGAATTGCAAATTCACGTAGCATGCCCCCATTCCCACAACCACTGCCCAGACCATGCTGATCCCCTACGACCAACTCGAAGCCGAAACCCTGACCCGCCTGATCGAGGACTTCGTCACCCGCGACGGCACCGACAACGGCGACGACACCCCACTGGAAACCCGCGTGCTGCGGGTACGCCAGGCCCTGGCCAAGGGGCAGGCGTTCATCCTGTTCGACATGGACAGCCAGCAGTGCCAGTTGCTGGCCAAGCATGACGTGCCGCGGGAGCTCTTCGAGTAGCCGGCCTTCAGGCCTGCTGCTTCTCCAACTCCAGTGCCTTGATGCGTTTGTACACCTCGACCCGGTGCACCTCCACTTCGCGCGGCGCGCAAATGCCGAAACGGACCTGGCCGTTCTCCACGGACATCACCTGGATCCTGATGTTGTCGGAAATGACGATGACCTCGCCCACTTCTCGTCCGATTACCAGCATGCTCCGATCCTCCCGCTCAATGGAAAATCGGAGACTGCCCCGCCAGCTTTGGCCTACTCAATCCTTCTTCGGATAAATAGACATGCCCTACTGGCGAGGGTAAAAAAACCTACAGAAACTTCCCTCAATGTGCGGCTTTGCGTGCCTTCGCCCGCATTTTCACCGCCATGTCCGCCATTTCATCGTACAGCCGCTGGGGCGACTGGCATTTGAGCTGCCAGGCCTGACGCCCGGCTTCGTGGGGCAGGATCAGGAACTCGCCAGCCGCAACCCGCTGATGGATATACTCGGCGATATCGGCGGCATTGATCGGCGAGCCTTCCAGCAGTTTGCCCACCTGCGCCTTCATCGCCGGATCCGGCCCGCGGAACGAGTCGAGCAGGTTGGTCTGGAAGAACGACGGGCACACCACATGCACCGCCACCTCGACCTGGCGCAGCTCCACCAGCAGGCTCTCGGACAAGGCCAGCACCCCGGCCTTGGCCACGTTGTAGTTGCTCATGCCCGGCCCCTGCATCAGGGCAGCCATGGAGGCAATATTGATGATCCGCCCACGGCTGCGCTCGAGCAGCGGCAGGAACGCCTTGCAGCCCTTGACCACGCCCATCAGGTTGACCGCGATCTGCCAGTCCCAGTCCTCCAGGGACAAATCGGCGAAGAACCCGCCCGACGCCACCCCGGCATTGTTGACGATCACGTCGATGCCGCCGAGCTTCTCCTCGCAGGCCTGGGCCAGGGCGGTGAGCTGGCTGTAGTCGCGCACGTCGCAGCGCTGGATGAAGCCGTCACCACCGGCGCCACGCACCAGCTCCAAGGTCTCGCGCAGGCCCGCTTCATTGACATCGGCCAAGGCCAGGCGCCAGCCATCGCGGGCCCAGCGCAGGGCGATCTCGCGACCAAGGCCGGAGCCGGCGCCAGTGATCATCATTCGGTTGTGCATGGTCAGCTGCCTTGAACAGTGGGATTGGCCTGGAGTCTAGCCAGAACGCGGGCCACAGCGGTGCAGCATCAGAATGCTGAATGAGGATTCATCCACCCGGGGCCTGCACAACCGATGGAATCTTTGCCCACCGCCAACGGTCGGAACAGTAAGCGCCCAGCATTCCGAGGCCCTTGACCCTCAACCACGCAAGGACTCCATCATGACCACGATCCTCATCATCATCCTGATCCTGCTGCTGGTCGGTGGCTTACCGGTCTTCCCGCACTCGCGCAGTTGGGGCTACGGTCCTTCCGGCATCATCGGCGTGGTGCTGGTGGTGTTGTTGATCCTGTTGCTGCTCGGTCGGATCTGAGCCAGCCATTGCAGCTGGCTCCCTGTTGAACGAAAACGCCCCGGCAAGCCGGGGCGTTTTCGTTCAGGCAACAACCAGGATCAGTGGGAAACCGCCCCGCTGGCCCCAAGGCCGGTCTGCGAACGGACGAACTGCGGGAAGAACAGCGCGCGCTCGTTCTCGGCAGCCTTGGACTTGTCGGTGACCGAGAAGAACCAGATGCCGGCGAAGGCAATGATCATCGAGAACAAAGCCGGGTACTCGTACGGGTAGATGGCTTTCTCGTGACCGAGGATCTGCACCCAGATGGTCGGGCCCAGGACCATCAGGCCCACCGCGCTGACCAGGCCCATCCAGCCGCCGATCATGGCGCCGCGGGTGGTCAGTTTCTTCCAGTACATCGAGAGCAGCAGCACCGGGAAGTTGCAGCTGGCGGCGATGGAGAAGGCCAGGCCGACCATGAAGGCGATGTTCTGCTTCTCGAACAGGATACCCAGGCCGATCGCCAGCACGCCCAGGGCGATGGTGGTGATCTTCGACACGCGGATCTCGTCCTTGTCGTTGGCCTTGCCCTTGCGCCAGACGCTGGCATACAGGTCATGGGACACCGCCGAGGCACCGGCCAGGGTCAGGCCGGCGACCACCGCCAGGATGGTGGCGAAGGCCACCGCCGAGATGAAGCCGAGGAACACGCTGCCGCCCACGGCATCGGCCAGGTGCACCGCCGCCATGTTGTTGCCGCCGATCAGGGCGCCGGCGGCGTCCTTGAAGTCGGGGTTGGTGCTGACCAGCAGGATCGCGCCGAAGCCGATGATGAAGGTCAGGATGTAGAAGTAGCCGATGAAGCCGGTGGCGTACAGCACGCTCTTGCGCGCTTCCTTGGCGTCGCTGACGGTGAAGAAGCGCATCAGGATGTGCGGCAGACCGGCGGTGCCGAACATCAGCGCCAGGCCCAGCGAGAACGCCGAGATCGGGTCCTTGACCAGGCCGCCCGGGCTCATGATCGCCTCGCCCTTGGCATGCACCTTGATCGCCTCGGAGAACAGGGTGTTGAAGTCAAAGCCCACGTGCTTCATCACCATCAGCGCCATGAAGCTGGCACCGGACAGCAGCAGCACCGCCTTGATGATCTGCACCCAGGTGGTGGCGAGCATGCCGCCGAACAGCACGTACAGGCACATCAGGATGCCCACCAGGATCACCGCCACGTGGTAGTCCAGGCCGAACAGCAGCTCGATGAGCTTGCCGGCACCGACCATCTGCGCGATCAGGTAGAACGCCACCACCACCAGCGAACCGGAGGCCGACAGGGTGCGGATCTCCTTCTGCCCGAGGCGGTACGAGGCCACGTCGGCGAAGGTGTACTTGCCCAGGTTGCGCAGGCGCTCGGCGATCAGGAACAGGATGATCGGCCAGCCGACCAGGAAGCCGATGGAGTAGATCAGGCCGTCGTAGCCCGAGGTAAACACCAGCGCGGAAATACCCAGGAACGAGGCCGCCGACATGTAGTCACCGGCAATCGCCAGGCCGTTCTGGAAGCCGGTGATCTTACCGCCGGCGGCGTAGTAGTCGGCCGCCGACTTGTTGCGTTTGGAGGCCCAGTAGGTAATGCCCAGGGTGAAGGCGACGAAGGCCACGAACATGGCAATCGCCGAGACGTTCAGCGGCTGTTTCTGCACCTCGCCGGTCAGGGCATCGGCGGCCCACACGGCGGGTGCGAAAGCGCCGCAGGCCAGGACGGCCAGGGTTTTGGCGTGACGGATCATTGCTTGGCCTCCTCGAGAATGGCCTTGTTCAGTTCATCGAACTCGCCGTTGGCGCGACGCACGTAGAGCGCGGTGAGCACGAAGGCCGAGAGGATCAGGCCGACGCCCAGTGGAATGCCCCAGGTGATCGACGACTCGGGGCTGAGCTTGGCGCCCAGCACGTGCGGGCCATAGGCGATGAGGAGGATGAAGGCGCAGTAAAGGCCGAGCATGATCGCCGAGAGAATCCAGGCGAAGCGCTCGCGCTTGGTAACCAGTTCCTTGAAGCGCGGACTGTTCTGTATCGATTGGTAAATGCTGTCGTTCATTGTTTTTGTCCTAGCAGCACAGAGTAGGGATAACCCGACTCCAACTTTATGCTGCCGCTGGACGCCAACCAGACGACCTTAGTCTTAGATGCAACGGTGTTTTACAGATTTCGCAACAACCAAAACCCGAGTAGGGGCATTCGCGGGTAAACCCGCTCCCACAGGTAAGCCACAATGTTCAAGTTTGTGGTGATCCTGTGGGAGCGGGTTTACCCGCGAAATGGTCGCACTGGCCTCTACGGCGAGGTTACTTGCCGGTCCACTCCTTGACCCGCTCCGGATGCTTGGCCACCCAGTCCTTGGCAGCGGCCTCGGGCTTGGCGCCTTCCTGGATCGCCAGCATGACCTCGCCGATCTCATCCTTGGACTGCCACTGGAACTTCTTCAGGAACTCGGCCACTTCCGGCGCCTTGCTCGCCAGTTCCTTGCTGCCGATGCTGTTGACCGTTTCGGCGGCGCCGTACACGCCCTTGGGGTCCTCAAGGAACTTGAGTTTCCACTTGGCGAACATCCAGTGCGGTACCCAGCCGGTCACGGCGATGGACTCGTTCTTCTTGTAGGAGCGGCCCAGCTCGGCGGTCATCGCCGCGCCGGAGCTGGCCGTCAGTTTGTAGCCGGTCAGGTCGTAGTCCTTGATGGCCTGCTCGGTCTTGAGCATGACCCCGGAGCCGGCATCGATGCCGACGATCTTGTTCTTGAAGCTGGTATCAGTCTTGAGGTCGGTGATGCTGTTGGCCTTGACGTACTCGGGAACGATCAGGCCGATCTTGGCGTCCTTGAAGTTCGGCCCGTAGTCGACGACGTTGTCCTTGTTCTTGGCCCAGTACTCGCCATGGGTCACCGGCAGCCAGGCCGAGAGCATGGCGTCGAGCTTGCCGGTGGCCACGCCCTGCCACATGATCCCGGTGGCCACGGCCTGCAGCTTCACGTCATAGCCGAGTTTCTGCCTGATCACCTCGGCGGCCACGTTGGTGGTGGCCACGCTGTCCGACCAGCCGTCCACGTAACCGATGCTCACTTCCTTGGCCATGGCCTGCGCAGTGCTCATGGTCAATACCAGGGCGGCGCCCACACTCAGGAAACGTCGTACTCTTGTAAAAGTCGCCATCAAAGCATCCCCTCGTCAGGTCTTGGAGAGAGCATCATCGACCTGCCCCCGCGCACGACCTGCTCTGTCAGCGACCTCCAGCGAACGATCAGCGACAGCACTGTGCCATTAACGCCATGCCAGCCGAGCGGCCTGCGCGATCCTTGCATGCCAAAGGCTTGGCGCCGGTCATTTGCGGCTATCATCTAGCCCTTTGTGCTTGCCGACGGACCGCCCGATGCCCAGTAACACCCGACTGCTCCTGCCTGCTTACCTGCTCGCCTGCCTGCTCGCCCTCATCGGGCTGTGGGCGCTCTGGTACGGCCTCGGCAAGCCGGTGCACCTGCCCGATGCGGCGAGCCCGACGCACAAATTGCAGTGCGCGTCCTACACCCCGTTCGACAAGGACCAGTCGCCGTTCGACCAGCCGTTTCGCCTGCGCCCGGCGCGCATGGACGCCGACCTGGCGTTGCTGAGCGAGCGATTCCAGTGCATCCGCACCTATTCGATGACCGGCCTGGAGGCGATCCCGGCGCTGGCCCGCAAGCATGGCCTGAAGGTGATGCTCGGTGCCTGGGTCAACTCAAGCCCCGTGGACACCGACAAGGAAATCGAATTGCTGATCGCCGCGGCCAACGCCAACCCCGACGTGGTCAGCGCGGTGATCGTCGGCAACGAGGCGCTGCTGCGCAAGGAAGTTACCGGCGAGCGCCTGGCCGGGCTGATCGAGAAAGTGAAAAGCCAGGTGAAGGTGCCGGTGACCTACGCCGACGTCTGGGAGTTCTGGCTGCAACACCCGCAGATCGCACCGGCGGTGGACTTCCTCACCATCCACCTGTTGCCGTACTGGGAAGACGACCCGCGTGGCATCGATGCGGCACTGACCCATGTGGCCGAGGTGCGCCAGGTGTTCGGCAACCGCTTCGCGCCCAAGGACATCCTGATCGGCGAAACCGGCTGGCCCAGTGAAGGACGCCAGCGCGAGACCGCAGAGCCGAGCCGGGTCAACGAGGCGCGTTTCATCCGCGGCTTCATCGCCCTGGCCGAGGCCAACGGCTGGCGCTACAACCTGATCGAGGCGTTCGACCAGCCCTGGAAGCGTGCCAGCGAAGGCGCCGTGGGCGGCTACTGGGGGCTGTACGATGCCGACCGCCAGGACAAGGGCGTGCTTGAAGGGCCGGTGAGCAACCTGGCGCTGTGGCCGCAGTGGTTGCTGGCCAGTGTGTTGCTGATGCTGGCGACCCTGGCTCTGGCCGGGCGCCCGGCAAGCCGCCGCGCCGCCCTGCTGCTGCCGTTGCTGGCGGCCCTGGGTGCCGGCAGCCTGGGGCTGTGGGGGGAGCTGATGCGCACCAATGCCCGCTTTGCCGGGGAATGGTTGTGGGCGGTGGCCCTGGCCGGTTTGAACCTGCTGGTGCTGGCCCATGGCGCGCTGGCCCTGGCTCGCAGAGACGGCTGGCGCCAGCGGTTGTTCGCCTGGCTGGAAAAGCATGCCGGCACATGGCTGCTGGCAGCCGGATTCGCCGCGGCGGTGAGCATGCTGGCGATGGTGTTCGACCCGCGCTATCGCAGCTTCCCCAGCGCGGCGTTGTTGCTGCCGGCAGTGGTCTACCTGTTGCGGCCGGTGTCGGCGCGGCGGGCGGAGGTGGCGTTGCTGGCCTTTATCGTGGGCGCTGGAGTGGCGCCGCAGTTGTTCCAGGAAGGGTTGGCGAATCGACAGGCCTGGGGTTGGGCGGTGGTCAGCGTGTTGATGGTTGGCGCGTTGTGGCGCAGCTTGCGCAAAGCCTGATGGCCCATCGCGGGGCAAGCCCGCTCCCACGTTGAGGTCAACGCCTTGTTTGAGCGTGGGAGCGGGCTTGCCCCGCGATACGACCTCAAGCCGTGCGCCGTACCAGCCGCAACCCCGCCAGCACCACGGCAAACACCGCGATGCTCGCGGTATACAGCACCAGCGCCGGAATCCCGAACAGCAGCGCCAGCGCCGCCAGCCACCATCCGCCTCGGCCAGGCACCAGTTGGCAGAGCAACGCCAACCCCAATGCCCCCCAGGCAATTATCTGGAAATGTATCCCCAGCCCCAGCAGCGAACGCACCTGGCATTGCCAGACCTCTCCCGGCACGCTGCACAGCCCGACCCACCGAGCATCCTCCATCAGCCCATAGCGCACGCCATAACTGGCCGCGAGCCACAGCGGCAGGAACAGCAACAGGGCAACGACCGGCCTCCAACGCGCCATGCGGATCTCCAATAGCGGTAATCGAAACGTTGCATGATCGCCCAGGGGCCGCGACAAGGCAAAATCATGGCCCGGCAGCTATGTTGCACAAGACAAACGTTGTCCGGCGCGGCAACATCTTGTGCGACGAACGACAGGGCAACGGGCAACTTTGTCCGACATGCCGTGGTCCTAGCCTGCGTACTGCACGACCTTGCGTTTTCCCTGGGGGACATAAATGCTTCGATCTTTGCGCCTCGCCGCCCTGCTGGGTGGCCTGCTCATGGCTGCGGCCACTTCGGCGCGGGATATCGACGCGGCGAGCTACGGCTATCCGTTGACCAACCCGTTCGAGGCGACCATCGCCACCACGCCGCCGGAACAGCGCCCGACGCTGCCCAGCGACGACGACATCGACCAGGCCGACTACAGCCTCACCCTGCGCCCGGAGCGCGAGTTCACCCTGCCCGATAACTTCTGGTCGGTGAAAAAACTGCGCTATCGCCTGGCCAGGCAGGACCACGAAGCGCCATTGATCTTCCTGATCGCCGGTACCGGCGCGCCCTATTCCAGCAGCATCAACGAGTACCTGAAGAAGCTGTTCTACCAGGCCGGCTACCACGTGGTGCAACTGTCCTCGCCGACCAGCTGGGACTTCATGAGCGCCGCCTCGCGCTTCGCTACCCCCGGGGTGACCAGCGAGGATGCCAAGGACCTGTACCGGGTCATGCAGGCGGTGCGCGCCCAGCAGGCACACCTGCCGGTCAGCGAGTACTACCTCACCGGCTACAGCCTCGGGGCGCTGGACGCGGCGTTCGTCAGCAAGCTCGACGAGACCCGCCAGAGCTTCAACTTCAAGCGCGTACTGCTGCTCAACCCACCGGTCAACCTGTACACCTCGATCAGCAACCTGGACAAGCTGGTGCAGACCCGGGTCAAGGGCATCGATCGCAGCACCACGTTCTACGAGTTGATGCTGGAGAAACTCACCCGATATTTCCAGGACAAGGGCTACATCGACCTCAACGAAGCGCTGCTGTACGACTTCCAGAAGTCGCGCCAGCACCTGTCCAATGAACAGATGGCCATGCTCATCGGCACCTCGTTCCGCTTCTCGGCCGCCGACATCGCCTTCACCTCCGACCTGATCAACCGCCGCGGCCTGATCATCCCGCCGAAATTCCCGATCACCGAGGGCAGCAGCCTGGAGCCGTTCTTCAAACGGGCCCTGCAATGCGACTTCGACTGCTACCTGACCGAGCAGGTAATCCCCATGTGGCGAGCGCGCACCGACGGCAACAGCCTGCTGCAACTGGTCGACCAGGTGAGCCTGTACGCACTGGAGGACTACCTGCGCGCCAGCCCCAAGATCGCCGTGATGCACAATGCCGACGATGTGATCCTCGGCCCCGGCGACATCGGTTTCCTGCGCCGGGTGTTCGGCGAACGCCTTACGCTCTACCCCCATGGCGGCCATTGCGGCAACCTCAACTACCGCGTCAACAGCGACGCCATGCTGGAGTTCTTCCGTGGTTAACAGACTGCTGCTCGTCACCGCCCTGCTCGCCAGCGGCTGCGCCCTGGCCGAGGAAGTCGCGCCGCGTGCCAGCGTGGTCGAGGCCGACAAGACCGAAACCCTCACCGTGGAGGCCGACGGTTTCGTCGATCCGCTGCGCGAGCTCAAGTTCAACCCCGGCCTGGACCAGCGCGAGTTCGAACGCTCGACCCTCGCCGCGCTGAACATCTACGACCCGCTGGAATCGCTGAACCGGCGCATCTACCACTTCAACTACCGCTTCGACCAGTGGGTGTTCCTGCCGGTGGTCGATGGCTACCGCTATGTCACCCCAGGCTTCGTGCGCACCGGGGTGAGCAACTTCTTCAACAACCTGGGTGATGTGCCCAACCTGTTCAACAGCGTGCTGCAGCTCAAGCCCAAGCGCTCGGCGGAAATTACCGCGCGGCTGATGTTCAACACCATCATCGGTGTTGGCGGCCTGTGGGACCCGGCGACCAAGATGGGCCTGCCCCGCCAGAGCGAGGACTTCGGCCAGACCCTGGGCTTCTATGGGGTGCCGGACGGGCCGTACCTGATGCTGCCGATCCTCGGGCCATCCAACCTGCGCGACACCACCGGGCTGGTGGTCGACTATGTGGGAGAGAAGGAGATCAACTACCTGAACGTGCCCGACACCGCCAGCGACCACCCGGAACTCACCGTGCTGCGGGCGGTGGACAAGCGCTACACCACCAACTTCCGCTATGGGCAGACCAACTCGCCGTTCGAGTATGAGAAGCTGCGGTACGTGTATACCCAGGCGCGCAAGTTGCAGATCGCTGAATAACGGCAACCCCGATCCCCTGTAGGAGCGGCCTTGAACTGGTCAAGTAATTTTGGACACCGGTTAAGGTTTATGCCGCTGCCTTGAGCTTTTCCTCCATGGCTACTGG